>NZ_JBILQX010000298.1:0-2627 GCF_044372965.1 Elstera sp.
CTGCTGGCGGGGGGGGTGATCCTCGTGCGGCGGCGGCGGCGTCCTTGGTGTTGATTTTAGCAACAGCGCTGCTGGTGAATGGGGTTTTCAGCCTGCACCCGGCGGCGTTTGCGAGCGCTCAGCTTGCGGGCTGCCTTTATCTCGTTTGGCTTGCCGTGGGGATGATCCGGCGGATGCGGGCGCAGCGGGCCGATCTTGCGGGGGCGCTGCCGGTTCAGGCGGGGATCGGGCAGGGGTTTGTCGTTGCGATTTCCAACCCGAAGTATTTGGTTTTTTTCTCGTCGTTTCTGCCGCAGTTTTTGGATGTTCTGCCGACGCCCGGTGAGAGTCTGGCGCTTTTGGGCGGGATCTGGCTGTTTCTCGTATTCACGGCGCTCAGCGGCTTCGCCTATGCCGTCCGCCGCCTGATCCGCCCGAAATTTCACGGGCATCTTTTGTTGGGCGCGTCGTTCCTGCTGCTCGGGTTCGGCCTGTTTGGGGCCGGGTGGGCGGTGAAGCGGCTGCTGGTTTTGGGATGAGGGAGCGGGTTAAACCCGCTCGCCCCGCACCAGCTTCGGCTGATTCCCTAATACGCCCATCGCCTGCCGAATCAGAACGCGCTTCAGCGGTTCGATCCGGTTGACCACGGCAAGCCCCACATCGCGCGCGAGGCGGACCGGCGGGAAGTCGGTGGCGAACAGGCGGTTCAGCACGTCGGTCGCGGCGAGCATGCCGACGCAATCGGGCTTGCGCCAGGCTTCATAGCGGGCGAGCAGGGCGGGGGAGCCGAGGTCGGTGCCGGTGCGGGCCGCGTCCACCAGCAGTTCGGCCAAGGCCGCCACGTCGCGCCAGCCGAGGTTGACGCCCTGGCCCGCAATCGGGTGGACGCCGTGGGCGGAATCGCCCGCCAGCACAATGCGGTCGCCGTAGAAACGGTTCGCCATCAGCGCGGTCAGCGGGTAGTTCCAGCGCGGCCCCACCATCCGCATTTTCCCCAGCCAGGGGCCGAAGCGGCGTTCGATCTCGTAAGCGAAATCTTCGTCCGACAGCGCGAGGAAGCCCGGTACTTTCGCCGGGTCTTCGGTCCAGACCACCGAGGAGCGGTTCGGGTGCTCTAGCGGCAGCAGGGCGAGCGGGCCGATGGGCAGGAAGCGTTCGTGGGCGATGCCCTGGTGCGGCTTTTCGTGCTCCACGGCGCAAACGATGCCGGTTTGGTGATACTCGACACGGCGCACGGTAATCCCGGCCCAGTCGCGCGTCGGGCTGCTGCGGCCTTCCGCGCCGACCAGCAGCGGTGCGCGAAGACTGCGGCCATCCTCCAGCGTGAGGCCGACCCAGCCAGGGCCGCGCTCATAACCCGTCGTGCGGGCGGGGGCCAGCCAATCGACATTCGGGGTTTGCGCGACGATCTTATGCAGCGCCCGGCGCAGAAAGCGGTTTTCGATAATCCAGCCCATCGGCTCGTCGCCGACCGTGCGGTGATCGTAATGCAGATGCAGGCGCGACGGGCCGTCCGACACGCGAATATCGAGGATCGGGCCTTTTTCGACAATGGCATCCCAGACGCCGAGGCCGACCAGAACGCGTTTGGACGCCAGCGACACGGCGGAGCCGCGCCCGTCAAAACTATCCTGGGCTTGATCGGCGGGGGTGTCGCGGTCTATGAGCGCGACGCGCAAGCCCGCTTGCCCGAGGGCAATGGCGAGGGACGCGCCGACGAGGCCGCCCCCCAAAATCAGAATATCGTGCCGGTCAGCCGCCCCGGCGGGCGAGGGTGTCTTTGCCATGCCAGGGATACTGGTCCCGCCCCCGGCACTTGTCCAGGGGGCGGCCTGTCGCGGTGGAAAGTTAGGCTTCGGTCTTTTGCGTCGGGGCGGTGGCTTGATGGGTGCCGAGCCCCGTAATCGCTTTTTCCGCCGCAAGCTGGGCGCGGGCGCCGTCGAAACTCACCGAGAAGCCAGGGCCGGTGCTCACAAGCCCGGCGGCCTGGGCCTTCAACTGGGCGAGCGCTACTTTGGCCGTGCTGAGTTCATCCAGCGCTTCGGCAACGCCGGGGGTGCTGTTCAGCACCGTTTCAAGCTTTGTCGCGTCTTTGTAATTCGTCACCGTGATGCGCCCGCGCTCGTTCACGTCCAGGGTGGGAATCGTGGTCGCGTCCAGGCCGTTATCCGTCATCACCTGCTTCAGGTCACGGTCGAAGGCGGCTTGGCGCTTATCAACTTCGGTTTGAACCTTGCTAACATCTTCCGTGCGGGCGGCGATAATCTGGGCGGCAAAAGCGCTGCCGTAGGATTCACTCATGGCGATATCGCCAAGCTTCTGGGTGCCAGTCTGCTCGGTCGTCGATTTCACATAATCGCGGAAGCTTTTGCCGGTCGGCGTGCTGGTAACATTGCTATCGACAAGCGCGCTGCTCGATTGCGGGATAAGGCTGCTGCTGGCCTGCGCATTGGCGTCGGTCTTGGAGGAAAACAGGCTTTGGACCGTTTCCGTCAGCTTACGAATGCTCATTCCTACAACTCCTAGTCTTTTACCCGCAGTGGGCCGCGATGCTAGCGGGGCAGCAAAAAGGATGCCAGTTAAGTTTCGCTGAGGAGGGCTTTGAATAAGGCTTCCGCCTCCGGCCCATCCCACGGCGCATCCCCTTC
>NZ_JBILQX010000111.1:0-11470 GCF_044372965.1 Elstera sp.
TTCGAGATCGGCGGCGCTTTTCTGATTGAGCCCCTGAAGCTCGCCTAACCGCGCATTGGCGTCGTTGAGGCGTCCCGTCAGGCTGTCCCGCTCGGCCATGACGGTGGCGAGGCGGCCAATCGCCTCGTCGCGCGCGGTTGCGGCGCTTTGCAGATCGACGGTAAGGCGCCCCAGGCTAAGCTGCAATTCCGCAGAATTGGCTTTTTCCAGCGCCAGCATGTCCGAAAGCTGCGCGATCTGATCGGCCAGCTTCGCCAAAGCCTCATCGCGGCCCGACAGGGCTTGATTGAGGTAATATTGCGCCAGCACGAAGACGAGAATGAGGAAGATAATGACGATCAGCAGCGTCGAAAGCGCATCCACGAACCCCGGCCAATAATCGACCGGCCCGCTGCGTTGCCGCCGGGAGTTCCCTGGCATGGCTTAACGCTCCTGCTCATCGGCAAGGGCGGCGATGGTGCGAGCGAGCAAGCGGATTTCGGCGCGGACCTCGTGAATCATCTCGGCGCGGCCATGGCGTTGCTCTTCCAAAAGCTGCGTGAGATGCAGATCCAGATTGCGCAGGTGGCTGCGGGAAACCTCATCGACCGGCGGGGCTTTTTCGGTGCGGGCGGAAAGATGTTCGACCAGCGCATTCAGGGCGGCATTGGTGCTGCTGCGCCCCTCTTCGGTCCGGGCGAGGGTGCGCTGAAGGGCGTCGAGACTATCGGCGGTTTGCTCCAGCAGCGCTTGAATATAGGCGGGAACCGAAGCGTCGCCCTCGCTGGTGGGGCCGCCGCTGCCGATACGCGTCAAGCTGGCGAGCCACTCTTCCAACTCATTGTAAAAGCGGCTCTGGGCCGCGCCCGCCTGCAGATCAAGGAACCCCAACACCAAGGAGCCCGCGAGCCCAAACAGGGAGGAGCTAAAGGCGGTGCCCATCGCCGATAAAGGGGTGGACAGCCCCTTCTTCAAATCTTCGAAAGCGGCAACCGCGTCGCCACCGCCGAACGAGAGTTTTCCGACCACATCGCCGACCGAGCTTACGGTTTGGATCAGGCCCCAGAAAGTCCCCAGCAGTCCGAGCAGCACCAGCAACCCGATGAGATAGCGCGAAATATCGCGCCCCTCATCCAACCGCGCGCCGATGCTATCGAGCAGCGAGCGCGTGGCGGTGGCGGAGAGGCTGAGGCGCGTGCGCCGCTCCCCCAGCATCGCCGCCATGGGGGCTAGCAGCTTCACTGGAATTGCGACGCTGGCCGATTGATTGCGCTGGTAATTTTCCAGCCAAGCGATTTCCGGCGACAGCATCAAGACCTGCCGGACGATGAAGATAATGCCTAAGACCAAACAGCCCAAAATAACGCCGTTGAGCCCCGGATTATGCAAAAACGCATCCTTCAGCACGCCCGCAAGGGCGACCGTTACCGCCGTCCCGAGTGCCAAAAACAAGCCCATGCGGATCAGGTAGCGGCGGGTTCCAGTCAAGTGATGCAACATGGGTGAAAGCCAGTCTCAGGGTTTGTCTGGAAAAACAAAAAAGGCGGTGGCTAAGGCGCGGTCAACTCAAGATCGACGCGGTCGGCAGGGCCATCGGCTACTTGCCCGCCCAAAGCGCGCACATCGACGCGGGCGGTGCTGACGCCCTTTTCCGCGAGGAAACTGCGCACGGTCAGCGCGCGGTTAAGCGAGAGGCGACGGGCTTGGCTGGCCGTTTCGGGGGTCCCGGCGGCGTAGGCGGTAATCAGAATGCGCCGCTCCTGCTGGCTCTGGACCAGCTTCACGATGCTCTCGAGGGTGGGGCGCGCCGTTGTGGGGATGTCGGCACTATCCGGCAAGAACAGCAGGCGCGCGCCCTTGTCGGTCATCGTCGGGCTCGGAACGGCCACGACCGGCGTTACGGCGGGGGCCGGGGCAGACGGCGGGGGCGGGGCGACCACGGCAACTTTCGGCGGGGGCGGCGGTTCGACCGGGGCAGGCGCAGGACCGGGGACCGGCGGGGGGCCGGGATCGGGGCGCGGCGTTTGGGGCTGGGCTGCAACCGGCGTCGCAACGGTCAAGGGAGCCGGCGGGGCCGATGCCGGGACGGGCGCGGCTTCGGGAGGCGGCGCAACCGGGGCAGGCGCGTGCGCGACGGGTGCGGGCGTCGCAACCACGGGCGGCGGCGGGGCGGCCTTAACCTTGGGCGGCGGCACCTGATTAATCTTGCTGCGCGGCGCGGCGGGCGGGGCGGGCAGAAAACCGACACCGACACCGGGGCGCGCGCCGCCGCCGCCCAACGATCCCAGCACATCTTCATCGATCACAACGGCGCTATTATTCCGTCCAGCGCCATAAAGCTGCGCTTCGGCAGCGGGGGCGGGCAGCAGAGTCCCCAGAATAAGGCCGGAGGTGAGCAAGCCAACCCCACGCGCGAACCCGACCTTTTTCTGAACCCTGCTCATCTCCTACTCCCTTTGTCCGGCCATAGGCGTCCCGCGTCGCTTTTCCGCGCGTTTATCTCTCGGCGCGAAGCCTACGCGCGACGCCGTTGAAAATCCAGGGGAGAACCTGGGCTTTAAGCGTCCGGTGCGGCGGCGGGGGCCGCAGCCGCGCGCGGGGCGGGCGGTGTGGCTTTACGCAGCAACTGGCTCAGCTTGTGATGAAGCGAATCATTCGCCGCCACCACGCTCCGGGTGTCCAGCATGCGCGTACCGCCGGTGGCATCCGAGGTGTAGCCGCCCGCTTCCTTAATCAACACCAAACCGGCGGCAAGGTTCCAGGGGTGCAGCCCCTCTTCCCAATAGCCGTCGAGACGTCCGGCGGCGACGTAAGCGAGGTTCAGCGACGGCGCGCCCATGCGGCGCACGCCGCCCGTTTGCGCCATCATCACCGCAAGCTGCTTCAGCGCGCGCTCGTGCCCCGGCTGACCGGCGGCGGGCAGACCGCACCCGATCATCGCGGCAGGCAGGTCGCGCCGGGCGGAAACGCGCAGGCGGAAATCGTTCAAAAAGGCCCCGCCGCCTTTTTCCGCATGGAACATCTCATGCTTTACCGGATCGTAGATCACGCCCGCGATCAACTCGCCCTCGCGCTCAAGGCCGATGGAAATGGCGAAATGCGGGAGCCCGTGCAGGAAATTGACCGTGCCATCGAGCGGATCGACGATCCAACGGTTCACGCCATCGCCTTTGACCTCGCCGCCTTCTTCCAGCAGAAAGCCGTACCCAGGGCGGGCTTTTTCAAGCTCCTGACGCAGGGTTTCTTCGGCTTTGATGTCGGCCTGCGAGACGAAATCGGCCACGCCCTTGCGGCTCACTTGAAGTTTTTCAACCTCGCCGAAATCGCGCACTAAACGGATGGCGGCTTTTTCCGCCGCTTTTGCCATAACGGTAATGATGGCGGAACGCGCCATAACCCCACCCTTTCAAAGAACGACGCGGACCGGGACAGCCCGATCCGCGTCTAATGTGTCTCGGGGGCGACCTGCGGAAAATCCGCCGCCGCCCGTGTATCTTAGCCCTTAAAACGTTCGACGTAAGAGCCGTCTTCGGTCGCTACCACAACTTTAATCCCGGCTTCCACATGGGGCGGTATCATGATGCGCATACCGTTTTCAAGCTTACCCGGCTTGTAGGAGGAGGAAGCGGTTTGCCCCTTCACCACCGGATCGGCTTCCACCAGTTCCAGCACCACCTGCTGCGGCAGGGAAACGCTGATCGGCGTGCCTTCGTACAAGGAGATCTGCACTTTCATGCCATCTTGCAGAAACCCGGCCTTTTCGCCCAAAAGTTCCATCGGAACGCCAAGCTGGTCGTAGGTTTCGGGGTTCATGAAGGTCAGGATGGTATCGTCGCCGAACAGGAAGGTGAATTCCTCATCGTCGATGCGCACGCGCTCCACCTGTTCGCCGGAGCGGAACTTATCGTCACGCTTAATGCCGGTGCGCAGGTTGCGCATTTCGACCTGAACGAAGGCACCGCCCTTGCCCGGCGAAACGTGATTGGCTTTCAAGATTGCCCAAAGGCCCGTCTCGGTCTCAAGCACATTGCCCTGGCGCAGTTCGTTCGCATTGATTTTCATCGGAAAAACCTGTTGTCCTGTCGGTCTCTAAAGTAAAGCGCGCGGAACCTAGCAGCTTGCGGGCAGGAGAGCAACGCCAGCCGTAAGACCCGGAACGCGCCCCCCCTATGATCTGGCGCGTTGGGGTGCGAAAATCGTTAAGCGCTCGGCTGCAAGGCTGATTTGGACGGGCAGGGTGCCGATAATATCGCCATCGGCCTGCACCGGCTCGCCCGCTGGGCCTTCGACGAACAGGCTTTGCACTTTTTGGCGGTTCAAGCTGGGGAGCTTCGGCAAAAGCCCCATCGGCAGGGCGGCGGCATAGACCAGCGCGGCCCAGCGGCCCGGCTTGGTGAAATTGGCCGCAACCAGGGCCGGGTCGGCCAAATCGGCTTCCGGCGTCACCACGAAACGACCCGCATAGAAATGGCCGTTGGCGATAATCAAGGACGCCGCGTCGGAGGTTTCGCCCTCAATCGTCACGCGGTAGGCGACGGGCTGAAAGCGCAGCCATTCCACCAGGGTTTGCCAAACATACGCGCCCTTGCCAAAGCGGCGTTTGAGCGCGGGATCGATCCCAGCGACGATGCGCGCATCGAAGCCAACGCCCGCCATCATCGAAAAATAGCGTGTCGCCCCGTCCGCACCTAGGCAGGCCCCGAGGGTGATCTTGCGCGTACTGCCCGAGATCAGCGCACGCGCCGCGCTTTCCGGCGTGTCGATACTCAGTTCGCCCGCCAGCACATTGGCGGTGCCGAGCGGTAGCAGTCCGAACGGCGCGGGGATGACGCCGGTCCGTTGGGCCGCAAGAACGCCGTTGATCGCCTCGTTAATCGTGCCATCGCCCCCGGCGGCGATAATTGCGCCAACGGATGCCTCGCGCGCCAGGCTTTCCGCCAGGGCTTCGGCATCGCCGCGCGCTTTAGTTTCGGTAATGCTCCAGGTCGCGCCTGCGGCCGTGAGCCGGTCCAGCGCCTGTTTTAGCCGCGCCCCGCGCGCATGCCCGGCGGTGGGGTTGAGGATGATCCGCAGCGGCCGTTCCGCGAGCCCCTCCGCTCCGGGGGTTACGGCGGGGCTTGTTGCCGAGTGCGCGCTTCCGTCCATCGACCGACGCTTCCTTCTTCGCAGGGGGCCGTTGTTTCGCGCTCCAAAAACCGCGTTCGAGGCGTCAAATCCGTGACCGTAATACGACGGTTTCATGAAATTCGCCGACCGTCAAAAACATGTCATGAGTGACTGGCAGAAAGGGGAGAATCATAAGAACGAAGTGCGTGCCAAAATCATGGATGCAGAAGTTAACATTACCCAATATCGGGCCATTTGGATTTCGGACATACATCTCGGAACCCGAGGATGTAAAGCCGATGCCTTGCTGGATTTTTTAAAATTTACCGAATCGGATTATCTCTATCTTGTTGGCGATATTGTTGACGGTTGGCGGTTGAAGCGCTCGTGGTTTTGGGCGCAGAGCCATAACGACGTTGTGCAAAAGCTGCTGCGCAAAGCCCGTAAGGGTACGAAAGTCATCTACATCCCCGGCAATCACGACGAAGCCCTGCGCGATTATTGCGATATGCAGTTTGGCGGCGTCACGGTGCTTGACGAGGCGGTGCATGTGACGGCGACGGGCAAGCGCCTTCTCATTATTCACGGCGATCAGTTCGATGGTGTGATCCGTTACGCCAAGTGGCTCGCCTACTTAGGCGACTGGGCCTATAATGTGGTTCTCAGCGTGAACCATTGGTTCAATGCCGCCCGGCACAAGCTCGGGTTTTCCTACTGGTCGCTGTCGCAATATCTGAAGCAGCGCGTGAAAAACGCGGTGGAATATATTTCCCATTTCGAAGATGCGCTGGCTGAAGAAGCCAAGCGCCGCAACTTTGATGGCATCGTTTGCGGCCACATCCATCACGCTGAAATGCGCGATATTCAAGGCGTTCTCTACTGCAATGATGGCGACTGGGTGGAAAGCTGCACGGCCCTCGTGGAGCATTTCGACGGTCGCCTGGAAATTCTGCATTGGGCCGAAATCCGTCAGCTCTTTGGTTGGCATCCTGCCCGCCAACCCGTTGCTTCCACCGCTAACATATTGGCCCGATAACCTATGCGCATTGCGATTGTGACCGACGCCTGGTTTCCCCAGGTCAACGGAGTTGTGCGGACGCTCGATACCGTGCGCCGCGAGTTGGAAGGCCAAGGCCATGTGGTGGAGGTGATCGGCCCGGATCGCTTCCGGACCATTCCCTGCCCGACCTATCCTGAAATCCGCTTGGCGTTGTTTCCGATGAAACGCCTCAAAGCGCTGCTGGATGCGTTCAACCCCGACGCGCTGCATCTGCCCACCGAAGGGCCGCTGGGCATGGCGGGCAAGAAGCTGGCAGTGAAACGCCAATGGCCCTTCACCACCAGCTTCCACACCAAATTCCCCGAATATCTGCACGCGCGCACCGGCATTCCGGCCTCGTGGAGCTATGCCTTCCTGCGCCGCTTCCACAATGCCGCCGACCGCATCATGGTGGCGACGCCGAGCCTCGAAGCGGAGCTTGATCAGCGCGGCTTCCGCAATATCGTGCGCTTCTCGCGCGGGGCAGATTTAGAATTGTTTCGCCCGCGCGAACCGCTGCCGCTCGATCTGCCAAAACCGGTTTTCGCTTATGTCGGGCGGGTTGCGGTGGAAAAGAACATTGGCGCGTTCCTCGCGCTTGATCTGCCCGGCTCGAAGCTGATCGTCGGCGATGGGCCGCAGCGCGAAGAGTTGCAGCGCCAATATCCGAAAGCGCATTTCATTGGCGCGAAGCACGGCGAAGAACTAGCGCGCGCCTATTCCGCCGCCGATGTGTTCGTGTTTCCGAGCCGTACCGATACCTTCGGGCTGGTCGTGCTGGAAGCGCTGGCCTGCGGCGTGCCGGTCGCGGCCTATCCCGTCACGGGGCCGCGTGATATTCTGAGCGAAGCCGCCCAGCCGGTCGGTGCCCTCAGCGAAGACCTGCGGGAAGCGGCGCTTGCGGCGCTCACGGTCGACCGCGCCGCCTGCCGCGAGCACGCACTCAGCTACTCCTGGTCGGCGGCAGCGGGGCAGTTCCTGAACGCGCTGGCGCTTATTCGGGAAGAGGCGCGGGCGTAACCCGGCGCAACCAGCGGTCGAGCCCAACGGCAAGGCCGACGCCGATCATTTGAGCCAGAATAAAGCCGGGGGCGTCCTGGGGGCGTATCCCGGCGAAGCTATCGGTCAGGGCGCGCGCCAGCGTTACGGCGGGATTGGCGAAGCTGGTGCTGGCGGTGAACCAATAGGCGGCCACCACTGTCAGCGCGACGCTATAGGGCAAGCGCGCCTCGCTCTTCGTCCGCAGGGCGGCGAAGATCACGGTGAGCAGTGTGGCGGTGGCGACGATCTCCGACAGCCATTGCCCCGGCCCGCTGCGGAGTTTGGCCGAGGTTTGCAAGATCGGCATATCGAACATGGCATGGGCGAGCCAAACGCCCGCAATCGCTCCCAGAATCTGAAGGCCGATATAGGGCAGAACCCGCGGCCACGGCATTTGCCGCCGCACCGCCAGGGCCAGCGTGACGGCGGGATTAAACTGTGCGCCGGAGATTGGCCCGAAAACATCGATCAGCACCACCAAAGCGGCCCCGGTGGCGATGGCATTGGCCAGCAGCGCGACGGCGGCATTTCCGTCGGCGAGCCGTTCGGCCATGATCCCGGAGCCGACGACGGCGGCCAGCAGAAGGGCGGTGCCGAGCGCTTCGCCCACGAGAGCGGGCAGGAGGGGGCGGCTCATATCACCCGCTTGCCGTGGGCGTCGATCACCGCTTCGCCATCTTCTTTCGTGAACGCGCCCTGCTGCGGTGTGGGCAGCAGGTCCAGCACCGCTTCAGACGGGCGGCAGAGTTTTGCGCCCTTTTCCGTCACCACAATGGGCCGGTTGAGGAGGATCGGGTGCGCGTCGATGGCGTCCAGTAGGGCCTCGTCCGACAGATCGGGATTGCCAAGGCCCAATTCGGCGAAAGGGGTGCCTTTTTCGCGCAGGATATCGCGCAACGGCAGGCCCATTTTCGCCACCAAGGCCAGGATTTCGGCCCGGCTTGGCGGGGTTTTGAGATACTCGATCACCTGCGGCTCGATGCCCGCATTGCGGATCAACCCCAAGGTATTGCGGGAGGTTCCGCATTTCGGATTGTGGTAAATTGTAACGCTGGGCGGGGTCATTATGCAGTGTCCAAGGATATTTTCGATATTTCGAGAATAATAGATATATTCCCCGCTGCCAAGCGCTGCGACAGAATGCGCGGGCCACGTAGATTAGAATGATTGCAAACTGCTCGGAAAGCGCTATAGTAGATCATCATGACCCAAGACCTTGCCCCTCACGCCCCTGTGCCCACGCCCGTCAGCGACGATGCCGCTGCGCTGGACGAGGCTGTGCCCGCCAACCCGATGGAAGTCGCGCTGATCGAACGGCTGCGGCACGTTGGTTTGCGCCCCACGCGGCAGCGGTTGGCGCTCGGCGGGCTGCTGTTCAAGGGCGAGGATCGGCACGTTACGGCGGAACAGCTCCACGGCGAAGCCTTGACCGCTGGCGTGCGCGTGTCGGTGGCGACGGTCTACAATACCCTGCATCAGTTCACCGAAGCGGGCCTGTTGCGCGAAGTGGTGGTGGAAGCCGGGCGCTGCTATTTCGATACCAATACCAGCGAGCATTTTCACTTCTTCTTTGAAGACGATGCGCGTCTCATGGATATCCACGGTGCCCATTCCGATGCGCTGAACGATGTTCTGCCCAGTCTGCCAATGGCCCCCGAAGGCACGCAGGTTGAGCGGGTGGATATCATCATCCGCTTGAAACGCGCCTAGCCCCAAGCCACATCTGCCACGCTGTTATTTCGCAGGCGCGAAATCCCCGCGCTTGCGCTATATACTTGGCGCATAGTCACTCTCAGTTTGGGAAACGCCCATGTCCAGCTTGCGCGGCACGAAGACCGAAGCCAATTTGAAAGCGGCTTTCGCGTCCGAGAGTCAGGCGAACCGCCGCTACCTCTATTTCGCACAGAAGGCCGATATCGAAGGCTATAACGATGTCGCCGCTGTGTTCCGCTCGACCGCCGAGGGCGAAACCGGCCACGCACACGGGCATTTAGAGTTTCTCGAAGCGGTCGGTGATCCCACCACCGGCCTGCCGTTTGGCCCGACCGGCGATAATCTGCGCGCCGCCATTGCGGGCGAGACCTACGAATATACCGAAATGTACCCGGCGATGGCGAAAATGGCGCGGGACGAGGGTTTCGAGGAAATCGCCGTTTGGTTCGAAACCCTCGCCAAGGCCGAAAAATCCCACGCCGGGCGCTTCCAAAAAGCCTTGGAGACGATGGGTTAAAGCCCCTTTCGTTTTAGCCACGCCTGCATTTGCGTGATCTCGGCTTCCTGTGCCGCGATCACGCCTTGGGCAAGCTTGCGGATTTCGGCATCTTGCCCGTGCTCTAGAACAATTTTCGCCATAGCGACCGCGCCCTCATGGTGCGGGATCATTCCCCGAACGAAATCCACGTCGGCATCGCCGCTTAAGGGGATGCTCATAGCCATATGCATCTTCATATTCACCTCGGTGAAGGCCTGAATCACGGCGTTCGCCTTGGGGTTGGCCGCTTGTTGGGCCAGGAGGCCATGCGTAAGCAAGGGGACGGCCAAAGCCAGCCCCAGCCCCAGGAAGAGGGCGGGTTTTTTCATGTGATGCTCCAGACGTAAGGGTTAAGCGGGCGGAAAGCCGCCCCGGCTGAGGGCCAGGCGCAGCTCGGCGTCTGGGTGCTGGCTGGTAATGGCAACCTTTTGCGTCGGCAGGTCGATTTCCACCACGGCGCTGGGGTCGATCCGCGTTACAATCCGCGTTACCGCTTTGGCGCAGCCGCCGCAGGTCATATCTTTCAGAACCAGATCCATCGGATCCTCCTCAATCGCTGATGGGGGTAAGCTGCACCTTCCCCCCATGGGAAGGTCAAGCGCTATTTTGTCCTTGACCTTCCCATGATGGGAGGCTGGATGCTCCGGCCCAAGATGACACTGAAAAGGATCGGGCGATGACCGCACCTCTCACTTTAGCGATTACCGGCATGACCTGCGCGTCCTGCGTCAGCCGGGTCGAACGGGCGCTGAAAGCGGTACCGGGCGTGGCCGATGCCTCCGTCAATCTCGCCACCGAGCGGGCGGAGGTTCAAATGACGCAAACCGTTGCGCCGGAAGCGCTGCTGGAGGCGGTGGAGGCGGCGGGCTTTTCGGCGGAACCCGTCGCCGCGCGCGCGGTGCTGCAAGACCCCAACGTGAAGCGCCTGGCCGAAGCCGAAATCTTGCGCCGGGATGCCATCCGCGCCGCGCTTCTATCGCTGCCCGTCGTCGTGTTGGGTATGGGCGCGCATGTGGTGCCCGTGTTTCATCATTGGCTGATGGCGACCCTCGGGCTCGGCTGGAACGCCGCGATCCAGGGTGCCTTGACGCTGCTGGTGATGATCGGGCCGGGCGCGCGGGTTTACCGGATTGGCTTCACCACGCTGCGCCATTTTGCGCCGGATATGAATGCCCTGATTGCGGTGGGAACGCTCGCGGCCTTTGGGTTCTCGACCCTGGTCGCACTTGCGCCGGACCTCGTTCCGGACGCGGCGGTAAACCTCTATTTTGAGGCGGCGGCAACGATTCTCACGCTGGTTCTACTCGGCCGGTCCTTGGAGGCGCGGGCGAAGGGCCGGGCGTCCGAAGCTATCAGCAAGCTGATCGGCTTAACCCCGAAAATTGCGCGGGTGCGCACCGACCTGGGCGTGATCGAGCAACCGCTAAGCGAGATCCGCCCTGGCGCCCTCATCGAGTTGCGTCCTGGCGAGCGCGTGCCGGTCGATGGCATCGTGCGCGAGGGGGCGAGTTTGATCGACGAAGCGATGCTCACCGGGGAGCCGATGCCCGTGGCCAAACACCCCGGCGATAAAATTATCGGCGGCACAATCAACCAAACCGGCGCGCTGGCGCTAGAGGCGGTCGCCGTCGGGGCCGATACGGTGCTGGCGCAGATCGTGCGTTCGGTGGAAGCGGCCCAAGGCGGGAAACTGCCGATTCAAGCGCTGGCGGATCGAATCGCGGGCTGGTTCGTTCCGGCGATTCTGGCGATTGCGGCACTGACCTTTGCCATCACGCTCGCGCTTGGGCACGGGTTGAGCCCGGCGCTGGTGAATGCCGTGGCGGTGCTGATCGTCGCCTGCCCCTGCGCGCTCGGCCTCGCAACGCCTGCCGCGATTATGGTTGGAATCGGGCGCGGGGCGCAGCTCGGGCTGCTGGTGCGGCGTGGGGAGGCCTTGCAGCAGCTCACTGCCGTCAAACTGGTCGCCTTCGATAAGACCGGCACCTTGACCGCCGGCAAGCCCCTCATGACTGATTTGCTGGTTGCGCCGGGGTTCAAGCGCGCGGCGCTTT
>NZ_JBILQX010000112.1:0-11437 GCF_044372965.1 Elstera sp.
ACGCGTGCCGAGCGAGGCCGATATGGTTGGCCTGCTGCAAAAGGCCCGCACCCATCTGCCGCCCGAACAGCTTTGGGTAAACCCCGACTGCGGCCTAAAAACCCGGCGCTGGGAGGAGGTCAAACCCGCGCTGGAACGGATGGTCGCGGCGGCGAAGGTCTTACGCGCGGGCTAGACCGCCTATTCTACCACGATTCTAACCAGGGCGGAGGTTTCCGGGCGCTGCGGCAAGCGCACCTGAAATTCGTGCCGCCCTGGTTGGATCGGCCAATAGAAGGGCGCGTCCGGCGGGCTGACCTGCTGAGCGACGCCGTTGGCGTACCAGACGACTTCGGCGACGGGCGGATCAGCGACCATTTTCAAGGTTAGCCGGTTCGCCCCCTCCGGGACTTCCGGGTTACGCCAGAGCCGCAGATTATTCTTCGGCGCGGTGATGGTGAGCGCGATCGGCTGTTCGGCCAGTCGCAGCGCCGCCAGCATCGGCGGCAAGCTCGGTGCGCTGGGCCTCGTCGGGCGATCCGGTGGCAGCCATTCCCGCAACACCGGCCCGCACCCGGCGGTCGTTTCGGCTTTGGCGGCCGGCTGGCCGGTAAAACTGCACAGGCTAACGCGCTCATACCCCTCGGGCGCGGGGAAATCCGCATCCAGCATGTCGCCCGCCGTGCTGCGATGGGCGAGCAGCATCAGACTGCGCGCTAAGGGAGCCGCTGCCGCCACCCCCGTTACTTGCCGCATGGGGGCGGCATCGGCCCGCCCCACCCAGACACCAACGAGATAATCGTCGGAATAGGCCACGGTCCAGGCGTCGCGATAGGCCTGTGACGTGCCGGTTTTCACGGCGACGGGAAAGGGGTAGTCGGTCGGCCCGTTACGCGGAAAGCTCGGCAGGCGCGCCAGCGGATCGGCGAGGAACCCCGTCACCAGCCGCGCGCTGGTGGTGGAAAGCAATCGGCGCGGGGCCTCTCCCGGCTCGCCCGCGTACCAGCGCAACGGCTGGAGCATCCCGTCATTGGCGAGCGCACCATAGGCTTGCACCAGCCAATCGAGCCGGGTCGGCAGGCCGCCGATTGCCATCGACAGGCCGAAATGCTGCGCCGGGATCGAGAGATGATGAAGCCCCAAATCTTCCAAAAACCGATACGTCGGCTCAAACCCAAGGCTGCGCAGCAGATTGGTCGCCGGAATATTGCGCGAGTTGGCGAGCGCCTGCCGGGGCAGCAGCGGGCCGAGAAACTGCCCATCGGCATTGGCAATGCCCAAAGCATCTTCCGGCGCGTCGGCCATCACCTGATCGGGCGCGAGAATCCCCTGCTCCAGGGCCAGCGCAAACAGGAATGGCTTCAAAGTGCTGCCCGGCGAGCGCAGGCTGCGGGTGAAATCGAACGCGCCGCTGGGCGTGCCAAAAAATCCCGCCGAGCCGACCGCCGCGCGCACCACCAGCGTGCGCCGATCTACGATCAAAGCCGCCGCCTGTTCGGCCTCGGCCCCGCGCCACTCGGTAATATGCTGCACGAGCAGCCGTTCCGCCTCGCGCTGGAGCCCACGATCCAGCGTCGTTTGCACGCGCCCGTCGCTCTTGTTGGGCTTCCAGCCGGTCTGCACCAGGCGATCTTGCAGACGCAACACCGCGTGCAGGCTTTCCGGGCGGCGCGCGGGCGGGGTGAGCGCGAGACGGCGCAACTGTTCTTGCCCCATCAAGCGCTCGCCATTGGTCAGAACCCCGCGCGCTTCCAGCCGCGCCAGCAGCCGCCCCGCGCGGGCCAGCGCGCGCGGCAGCCCTTCCGTTCGCAAGGGATTGAGCCGCGCCGGCGCTTGCGGCAGGGCGGCGAGAAAGGCGATTTCCGCCCAGCTTAAATCCTCAACGGGCTTATCGAAATACCAGCGCGCGGCATGGGCGATGCCGTGGCTGCCGTTGCCATAGGGGACGAGGCGGAGGTAGTGGCGCAGCAGTTCGTCCCGCCCGTAGCGCGCGGTAAGCAGGAGCGCCGTTCCGGCTTCCATAAGCTTGCTACGCCAGTGCCGCGCCTCGGGCCGCTGCATCCGCGCGATCTGCATGGCGAGCGTCGAGGCTCCCGAGCGTCCGCTGCCGCTGATCCGTTGCCACAGCGCCCGCCCCACCGCCAGCGGATCGACGCCGGGGTGCGACCAGAAGCGCTGATCTTCCAGCGCTAAGGTCGCGAGCGCCACCCGCTCCGGCACCTGGGGAAGCGGCCAGAAGCCGTAATCGAGCCGAGGCGCAGCCCCCGCCCCGGCGACCGGTTCGGCCAATTGCGCCAGAAACGCGCCGTTGCGGTCCACCAGCAGTGCGCTGGGCGCGGGGCTTTCCAGATGGGCACGGGCGGAAACCTCCGCACCAACCCAAATCAGCCCCGCCAACGCGACGAGGCCGATACCCCCGAAAACCCAAAAACGCCGCATCGCCTAGCGGCTAATCGCGATCCGCGCCCCGGCACTGCTGCCGCGCACGGGCGTGCGATACATCATTTCGGCCTCAGACGGCGGCTGGGTAAAGCTGCCGACCACCGTGGCCCGGCTGCGGATGGCAAAGCGGTAGGTGCCGCGCGGCAGATCGTTGAAGAAGAAGCTTACCTGATCGTCCAGGAAAGCCGTTGCATTCCAACCCTCGCTGGTTTTGGTGCTGACTTTCGCTTCCGCCGGCGCCGTCGCCAACCCCGGATTGAGCGGCTCCATCCCGGCGGCGAGCGGAATGCGGATGGCGACATGGGTGCGGTCTTCGGGGTTGACCAGTTCCACCACGTCTTCCACCACATCGCCCACGCTAAGGGTGATCGCGCCATTGACCGGGCTGAGTTTTTCGAGCGGCCCGCCCCCGGTGGGAACGCGGAACCCTTCGCGCTGGACAACGAAACCTTGCGCCTGGGCAACCGCTTCCGAGCCCAAGGCCTGCGGCAAGAACTCTTCGTCTAGCGTGACCGTCAGCGGCGCTTGCGCCGGTGCCGCCGTTAGCGTCAGCGCTTTGGCGTCGAGCAAAGTTTCGCGCACTAAGAGGCGATTGGCGGGCAGATCGATGGTTTTCGGCGCGGCCCCGGCGAGCGTCAGCGTTGCCCGGGCGGGCGGCGTTGCGGTTTGCAGGCCGTTTTTCATCAGGGCTAAAATCGCCTCCGCATTGGCATTGGTGGAGCCCCAACCGTCGCCCTCGCCGAGTTGCACCAGCGCGCGCACCAAAATGGCATTGCGCGGGTCTTTCGGACTAGCAACGCCGACCGCCCGCACCATCTGGGCGAGGGTACGCGTTTCAGACGGCAGAATCAGCGCACCGCTGCCCATGCCGGTAATCCCGTCATAGACCAACCCTTCCGGCCCCTGACGGGTCTTCACCGTGCTCCACAATTGGGTTTGCACCGCGTCGAGCACCTGCGTGTCAGCGAATTTCGCTTCTGCCAACACGCGCACGGTTTGCGCCAAGGTTTCCGGCCCCAAGAACCGGGCACGGCGGGCGAGTTCGGCGAGATAGCCGGTTTCCATCGTCCCCGCTTGCGCCAAGGCAACCAAAGCCTGCGCCCGCTCGGCCCAAGCGGCATCGCCGACGCGCAGATCGGCCCCCGGCGCGCGCAAGGATTGCTTCAAGGCATTGGCGAGCCGCTGCACCAAAGCAAGATCGATGGTCTCCCCAGCTTCGCGTGCTTCGACGAGGAACTGGAGCGCCCAAGCCGTCAGCGGCACATAACCGCGCGAGTTCGGCCAGAAACCGACAAGACCACGCTCATCGGTCGACCGATCAATCGCATCGACGGTACTACGCACGTCGCGCGACAGGCGCTCCAGCAGCGCGGTTTCCCCCAGGGTTTGCGCGATGGGCTTCAAGGCGAGTTCGACGCGGGCAAGGCTAATGCGCTGCTCCGAACAGCCCCAGGGGGCCTGCATCACTTGCAGCATCCCCGCGAGCACGCGCGGAATGCTGGGGTCGCTGGAGAGGATGAAGGAGCGCCGCAGCGTGCCGGGACGCACGGGCTCGGTGAGGGCCGCAAGATCCAAGGTGCCGCCGGGAAGCAGGGTTTGCAGCCGCTGTTGCCGCACTGCCGGGCGATCTGGGCGCAGCGGCAGGGTGATTTCCACGGCATCCCCGGCTTGATCCGCCTCCCGTTGAACCGTGAAGCCAAGCCGCACCGACTGCCGCTCGGGCGTGCCATCGGCGCGATAGGCGGGCTGACCGACCGTGACGGGATAATCTAGGCGCTGCGGGCGGCTACCCTCCCAGGTGAAGCTTTTTTCCGCCGGAACGGTGAGCGTTAGCCCATCGGTTTTGAGCGTTCCCTTGCCCGCGCCCGCCTCGCCTTCCACCACGCGCCCGATGACGCTGGCTTCAAACGCATCGCCGGGGCGCACGAACCGCGGCAGGGCCGGTTGCGCGATCACCGGCAAGCGCACGGGCAACTCACCGGTCGCATAGCCGAAGCGGTCCGGCCCAGAAATCACCTTCGCCCGCAGTTTGAAGAGGGTCAGACTATCGGGCAGCGTCACCGGAATCGTTACCTCGCCGCTGGGGCCGATGGGCACCGTGGGCAAATAGATCGGCACCGGCGTAAAATTTTTGCGCACGGCGATGTTATCGACGCCCAAATCCTCAAGCGGCTTATCGCCCCCCGGCGTTTCCATCAGCGGCAGAATCCCGAAGGCCATGTTCCGGCTATCGCGCGCCACCAGATGCGTGTCGCGCGGCACAATGAAGCTCGGCAACGGGTCCAGCGGCTGTTCGCGCGCCAAGGACAGAACCGCCTGATCGATCAGCCAGAAGGTCGCCTCGCCCGCCAGCGGTTTTCCGGCTTCGTCGCGCAACCTCAACACCACGTCGATTTTCTGTCCTGGTCGGGCTTTGTCGGGGTACGAAAAACTCGCCGTGACCTGATGGGCGGCGGGCGTGACCGCGACCCATTTCGTCGCGGCCAAAGTGGCGGGTTTGCGCAGATCGAACTGCGCCGATGGCGCGGGGGCCTCCCCGGCAACGCGTCCGCGCATCACCAGAAAATGCACCGCCACGCGCGGCATTTGGGTTTTGCGGATCGGCAGCGCGAAACTGCCCACCCCCTTGGCAATATCGACCCATTGATAGCGGAACGGCCCTTCCGGCTCCTCGACAATCGCCAGCGCCCGGCCCGTTTGGAAGGGGCTTTGCAGCACCAGTTGGGCGCTTTCGCCGGGAGCGTAAGCGTCTTTATCGCTGCTCACCGCCACCGTTTCGGTCGGCGGGCGCGACCAAGTCACCGGCGCGCCGCCATTGATAAAGAGATCGACCGAGACAAATTGCCGCCGCCCGATTTTATCGGCGGCCTCGACCTGGACGAGATAAACACCTGCCTCGCGGATCGGAAACTCCAGCTTCAGCGCGTCGGCCCCGCTGGCGATTTTGCGTTCCTCGACCACCTCATCGATGGTTTCGGTCGTATATTTGGCCGTGCCTTGGGAAAAATCCCCGGCTTGCAACAGGGAATTCCAACTGCGCTTCACCAGCTTTACCGTCAGCGGTACCCCTGAAACCGGCGTGCCTTGCGGGCCGATGGCGAGGATTTCCGGCTGAAGGCTGGTCGCCGTTTCCAAATAGCGCGGCACTTTAACCCCCAGCACGAAGGCGGGCAGCGCCTGCACTTGGGTAGAGGTACGCACCTGAATATCGTCCGGCCCGGTTACGGTCGCTTCGATCTGATAGCGGCGCGGGTGACCGGTCGGCTCCAAGGTGGGATTGAGTTTCAGGGGGGCCGAGCCGCTCTCGTCGGTACGAGCGTTCTGCTCCAAAACCGGGCTCGCGCGGAATTTCTCCTCCGCCCCGAAGCGCGAATCGCTGGAAAAGAAGAAACCGGCGCGATCCGGCGGGGTCCAGGCAATCGGCGCTTGCGTCACGCGCCACAGGATTGGCCGATCCGCCACCAAGCCGCCCGCGAAATAGCGCGCCGAGAGGTCGATCCCGAACTCTTCATCAAGCGCGACACGCTGCGGGCCGTTCAACAGCACTTCGAAGGTGGGGAGCCGGTAGGCGTCTTTCTTGAAGCGCGCCTGTCCGCAGCTTTCCGGGTCTTTAGCGTTGCTTTCATAATAGGCGCTATAGTCGCCGGTCGCGTCGGTCTTCTCATTAAATTCGAAATGGAAGGCACCCGTTTCGCTGAGCGTGACCGGATAGCGCCACTCCTCATCGTTCGGGCCTTGCACGACGAGCGCGCCTGTACCCGACGCAAAACGGTGCGCTCCGCCGAGATAGGTACGGACGAAGCCCTTGAATTGCACCGGATCTTCCGGGCGATAAATCGGTCGTTCGGCAAAAACATGGCAGAGCAGCCGCGCTTTTTCTTGGCGCGGCTCCAAGGGGCGCAGCGTCCAACCCAGCCAATCGCGGCTGGTATAGTTCCAGGTTTGCCCGGCATAGCGCGGCACGTCTTGATTGGGGTGGAAGATCAGTCGGTCCTCGCCGTTGCTCACGGTGAGCCGATACCAAGATTGGCGCGCGCCGCCGGGAGCACTCCAAGCGAAGGAGCCGAGCGCATCGGTGGTGCCTTGGCCGAACAGCTCCTCCTGACGGCCCCAACCCCCTTCGATCCGAATCCGCGCGCCCGCAATCGGCAGGGCTGTCGCCAGCGAGGTCACATAGAACCGCACCGCCCCCGCTTCTTCCACCGCCGATAGCGCCAGGTCCGTCACCTGAATGCGCATCCAACTGCGCTGGGCCGGGCCATCGGTGCGGCGGATGCCAACCAGATAGGCCCCCGGACGCCCCGGCCCGGCGATGCGGCTGAGGTAAGGCTGAAGATCAATCCCTAAGCGCGCGAGCCCGCCGCCGCGTTTGCCCGGCAGCGTGATAATTTCAGAAATCGACGGCGTGCCCAGGGCCTTCAGGCGCTCGGCGAGCAGTTGCGGCGTAATCGGCGTGACCTGATCGGTCGGCTTCGGCTCCAGCCCGGCCAGCGGCGGTTCTTGATCCTCGTCAACCGTCACCGCCGCATCGGGAAAGGGCCAGAAGTCGCGCGACAATGGGTCGATAGGATGAATGCGTAGGTCGAGTTTCTCCACTCCGCGCGCCCGAATGGGCACCATCTGCGGCCCCAGCCGTTCAACGAACCCCTGCGAGGCTTCCCAGGCGAGAATGGGCCGTTCGGGCGAAAAGAAGAATTTCCACGCGGGCGAGGCCGCCACATCCAGCGCCCTGCCGTCGGTATCCACCACCCCGGCAGCGCCGAGACGGAGGTCGTAGAGCGTATCCGGCTTAAAAGTGCCGGTGAGGCGCAGGGCGTTCGGGCCGTCCGGGGCGGCTTTCAGCCCATCGATGGGCGGCGAGATGCGCAGAAGATTGGCGGCCTGCACCGGGTCGAGCGTCGGCACGCCCGCCGAGAAGGTTAGGCGCAGGCCGGGAACGACGGGGCCACTGTCGACCTCACGGTAGCGCGTCGGTTGGCACTGCAAGGCCCCGTCGGTGCTGCCGCCGTCATAGCCACGACCACAGGTAAGGGCCGTGGCACGAAAGGCTTGCGCCGTGGCAAAGCTGCTGCTGCTCACTGGGGCGTCCAAGCTTGCGTCGAGCGCCTGACGTAAGCGCACGAAGACTTTCGCCCCGTCTTCAATCGGCGTACGGAACTGAATGGCATAGCTCGCGGGCGCGCTCGCCCCGGCGCGGTCCAGCGGCTTTACGGTGAAATCCTGCCCCGTCAGGCTGCGGCCCTGCCCGGCATCCACTCCTGGATAGGGACGGACTTCGACCGTTAGCAGGCGTGCGAGGAGATCGGGTTCCACCGGCTCGGCAAAACTCAGCAGAATTTCCTGCGGGCGCGGCACTTGGGTTGCGCCATCCGCCGGAATCACGGCGACCGGCGCAGGCATCAGCACCGTCAGCCGTTCGGACCGATTGCCGAGGCGCACCGTCACCACCTGCCCGGCGGGCCAGGGTTCGGCGGGTTTGAAGTGCAGCGTGCGCGGATTAATCCACTGCCATGCCCCCGGCTGCGGCGGGGTGAGGTCGACGAAACGACCCGGTTGATCTTCGGAGGCGGGCGTTTTTGGCCCCAAATCCTGATCGAGAAACAGCGTGAGCGAATCCCAGCGCCGCAAAAACCGATCCGGCACCAAAACCGCCCCATCGGCGCGCTGGGTTTGATCGAGCGGCGACGCAGGCACCAGGGTTGGCGGATCAATCGCCACCGGGGCCGCAGGCGTTTGCGCAAGGGCAAAGCCGCCCGCGCTCAAAATCAGAACCGTTAGCCCCACTCGGGTTGCAGCAAGCCAGCGCATCGGATGGATCCCCAGGAGCGGAAACGAAGAGAAAGCGAGGTTACGGCGCATTGGCGCGCAGCCCGACGAGATCGAGATAAGATTGCTGCACGTCGGGCGGCGGGCCGCGATTGGGGGCGGCGATACCAACCACGGCGGCTTGCAAGGACAGGGCGGCATCGCTCGGGGCCTGAACCTCCAACACATAATCGCCTGCTGGCACCGATTTATACTGAACCAGCCCCTCACCGAGCACCTGCCCGCCTGCATCGAGCAACCGCACCGAGGCCGGGTCGCGCGCCGACCGAACGCCGACGCCAATCCGCCCGGCGCGCGGCACAGTGAAGGCAAAGGCCCGCGTATCCCCCGCCGCCAGCGGCATCGGCGGCGATAACCCCTCGCCGACCGGCGTGACCGGACTAGCCTGAAGTTCCAAGGTTCCGCTGAGCGCGCCATCTTGCGGGGCGGCCAAGCGCAGTTCGACCTCGCCTGCGGGCAGATAGCGGTGCCAATCGACACCCAACGGGAAAAGACGGATTCCCTCGCCCCCGCCCGGCGCGCGCAACCCCGCAATCATGGGCGCGGTACTGCGCAAATGCAGAAGGCTCGGCTCAGCAAGCGTTAGGCGCACCGCCTGCGCCGCCCCGGAGAGGGGGAGACTGCCGGGCAGTTGCATCGTCTGAGTTTTCAACGCGGGCCAGAACCCTGCGCCGGGGCCGTCGACCCAAACGGCGAGCAGGCCCGCCGGATGATCGAGACTGAGAACCCCCGGCCCTTGGATCGGTATACGCTTGCCCCGGGCGATGCTGCCGTCCTTACCCTGCCAAACCGGGGCACCCGACGCGCCTTCGACAATTACCACCTGCCCCGGCAGCCCCTCAACGGCAAGCACGAGCGACCCCGCCGCGCCAAGGAACTGCTTGAAACTCTGTTGCGGCCCGACGGCAAAGCGTGCGGCCGGAATCGGCATCTGGCGGAGCGCAATCGCTGCGGGAGCCGTGCCGGGGTTGAACAGTCGCAGCCGTTCGGTGCGCGTTTCGAGCTGGCGGCTCAAGGGGTGCGCGCCGCTCCACAGCAGCGGTAGCCCGTCGCCCGTATCGACGACAAGCCCCGCCGGAACATCGAGCGTGAGGCGTTTCAGCCCGGCGGGCAGGCGCAATTCTCGGCTGCTGCGCGGATCGAGCGTGAGCGTGACGGCGGGTAACCGCGCCTCCATCTGGCCGGGGCTGGTCAGCAGATGGCGGGTGAGCGTGACCATCGGCATTGCCGCCGCTCCGACAGCCCCCACTCGCAGCCTCGGGTCGCTGCCCAGCGCAACCGCGCTGCCCGGCGCAATCCCGACCGAACCCCCGAGGGCGAGGAAGGGTTGCCCCTGGGGCGCGTCGGCTTGCCAGAGTTGAATCCGGCCTTCCGGCGCGGGCGGCACCGCCACCGTGGCGCTTCCGCTCAGACGTAAAGACAGCGGCGCATCGGGAGCCGGGGCCAACAAGCGGGGGGTGAGCGCCCGGTTTTCGGTCTGCGCCCGCACGAGCCACAGATCTTCGCCTTCGGGCAACAGCAGCGCGCCGGGCAGGGCTTTGCCAACGCCAGACGCGCCGGAAACGCTTAAAAGCTCCGGGGCCGCACCGCCCAAATCGACCACCGCCGCGCTTGGAATGGTCAACCGCGCGACGGCCCGCGCGGAGCCTTCTTGCGGTACAAAATTCAGGATTTCACCCAAAGCTTGCGCGGGAACGGCACTCTGCCGAAGCGTCAGCGGCCGACCACGGGGCTCCAAGGCCCCTAGCGTGACGGCGCGCAGCCGATAGGTCTCCGCCCCCGGTAAGAAAGCGAGCATGGGGGCCGGGCCGCTGGCCTGAGCAAGCGTTTCCCACGCCCCGCCCGGCGCACTCTGCCGCTCCAGGCTCAGCAAAAGCTCCGAGCCCAAACCGGCTTCGATCAGCGCCAACCCTTGCCCAGCGGCCACATTGAGGGGCAGCAGGCTTTGCGTTCCCACGACGGCGACCGTTTGGGCGGCGCCCGGCGCCAGCGTTATGGGGGCAGCGGTCGTTTCCGGCAAATAGGTGAGGTTCACCTCAACCGCTCCCGCCGCAAGGCTGGCCTGCTGGATTAAACCGGCATCCTCTATCGCGGGCGGCGCGTCGGATTCGTCCGAAACCTCCCCGTCGCCCTCGTAATATTCGCCCTCGCCTTCGCCGTCGTAGGCTGGCGCGCTGGCATCCTCTGCCGGAAGAACCCCCGCAGGCGGCGGCGTGACGGGCTCGACCGAAAGACTATAGCTTCCGGCGGCAAGCGCCCGCACGATGACGAAGTTCCAATCGTTCTGCCGGTCATCAGCCTGGGCGATAATCCGATTTTCACTGTCACGCAGAACGGCTTTGACGTCTTTCGTGCCGAAGGACGAGAGGCGCACGGTTTGCGGCGTATCGAGCGTAAAGCTCTGGCGCGTCGGTAGGTCCACCACGCGCGGCTGATCGGGCAAAATCTGCTCAGTCGCGCTGGTCAACCGGTAGCCGAGCCGGTTGTTCCGCGCGAGCGCCGTCAACAATAGCCGATAGCGCCCGCCCGCGACAGTTTGATTGAAGGGGACGGCATTGCTCACCGCGCCGACTGCTGTCCAGGCCCCCGCCTGTTCGCGCTCAAGCTGGCCGACCATGCCTTCGGTGAGCGCAAGCTTCAGCCGGGTTGGCCCTGGCAGCGAAAATTCCCACTGGTCGGGTACGCGCGGCTGGTCTGGCTGCGCGGGTTCAAACCAGCGGAAATCTTGCACCCCATTCAAGGCCAGCGGATGCGGGCCGTGGCCCTCGGGTGGCGCGGACTCAACGGCCTCCGGCGTTAGGCGCACCAACGCGCGCGTCGCCAGGGGTGGCGGTAGCAGCACGAGACGGTACTGACCGGCGGTCAAGGGCACCGTGAGCTTTGAGCCCGCCTCGCCGAACGGCTCCGGCTGGTAGAACAGGGGCAGAACCGGCCAGCCTTCGGCATCTTCCAACCGGAAACCGATGGATTGCGCAAGGCTCAGCACGTGCAGCGAATAGCGCCCTGTCTTCTCTACCGTAAACGGCAAGATCGCCCCCGTGCCGCGCGCCAAACCGACGCGGGCGGGCTGATCGATCTGGAGCGTCTCGCCCTCGGTCAGGCGCGCACGGGACAGGGAGAGGTGCGCCCGCCCCACGGTGCCCCTCAGGCTCGCGACTTCCAATTGATACAGGCCCGCGCGCAAATATTG
>NZ_JBILQX010000299.1:0-2591 GCF_044372965.1 Elstera sp.
TCGCCCGGTTGGGTGTGACCAATGTTGCCGATTTTACCGCTTTGGAGAGCGACCAGGTGCGCGAGATGCTCACGGTAACGGGGCAGCGGACCCATGCCGAGTTGCGCGGAAACCCGTGCTTTGAGTTTTCCCAGACACCGCCGCCAAAGAAGAGTATCGCCGTCACTCGAAGTTTTGGCCAGGCGGTCACGTCCTGGGAGGGAATGCGCGAGGCTGTTGCCGCCTACGCGACCCGCGCCGCCGAAAAGCTCCGTCGCCATGGCCTTCAGGCAAGCGGAATGCAGGTGTTCCTGCACACCAACCGATTCAACGGCGATCCCTCCTATAGCAACCAGGTCACCCTTGCCCTGGAGCCGACCGCTGATAGCCTCGCGCTCATCACCAGCGCGACGCGCGCAGCCCAAGCCTTATGGCGTGATGGGTACCGCTATGCTAAAGCGGGCATCGTGCTGTTGGATCTCTACCAGCCCGGTCATCAGACCGTGGCCGATCTATTCCCGTCGCGCGACCCAGCAAAATCCCTGGCGCTGATGTCAGCGCTGGATGAGGTCAATAAACGGTTTGGCCGCCACACGCTGCGGCCCGGTGCCGTTGCCGCCGCGCCCGCCTGGGGCATGCGTCGCGGCAACCTCTCGCCTTGCTATACGACGCGCGCATCCGATCTAATGCAGGTGGTCGCGTGCTAAGAGGGTGAACTATGTGCAATCGGTATCGGATGACGACGGACCAGATCGGACTGGAGCAGGCCTACGGCATCGATGCACCCTATGCTGGCGGTGTGGATCAACCGCCCCAAGAACTGTTTCCAAAGCGTATGGGCTGGGTCGTTCGCAAGGCGGACGGGCAGCGTCGGCTCGATGTCATGGGCTGGGGGTTTCCGCCGCCAGGCGATTCCCGGACGCCGGTCACCAATGTGCGAAACCTTTCAAGCCCCTTCTGGCGGAAAGCGCTGAGCACCCCCGCCCAGCGGTGTCTTGTCCCGGTCACCGAATTTTGCGAGTGGGAAGGGGAGGCGGGCTCGAAAGTGGCGCGGTGGTTTTCGGTGCCGTCGCGACCGGTGTTTTCGTTTGCGGGGATATGGCGGCAAACCGAAGGCGGGCAGGGCGTCTATGCGTTACTGACGTGTGAGCCTAATGCGCTTGTTGCCGAGATCCACCCGAAGGCAATGCCGGTAATTTTGCATCCCGAAGACGAAGAGAGATGGTTGTCTGGGACCATGGCGGAAATCCTGCCTCTGGCGGCACCCTACCCGTCGCAGTTGATGGCGGTAGCCTGAACCGAAATCCTAAGCGCGGTCCAACTCTATCGTGATGACGGCGGCTGGGCCACGATCACCATACAGGGAGCGCCAAGCGGGGAGGGCGCAGGGGTCCACATCGATCCTGAAGCCGGTGATGACGCCGTGCAAACGTTGCTGTTTCCCATAGCCACGGGAGAGAGTAACTCGCCGGCCAGGCCGACAGGTACGGTCGTTCCACCGGCCACCCGACGGACGATATTCTTCACGTTTATCGCCGCGCTCAAAAGCATCAAACCATTCGGCGTTCAGCGGAATAAAAAGGGGCTTTTCAGGCGTTTCAGTCACAGTGGCACTCCCGATGACCGAGACCGGTTGCGCCAATCCTCCAGATCGGGATCCTCATCGATATCGCTCTGATCGCCGTGGCGAACGCAAAACAATGCCCGATCTCCCTCGCTGGTAATCAACGATGGTCCGCAGACCGGACATATCCACGCTAGGCTGAGCGCAACGAAGTCCGGCGTCCACTTGGCCAACCCTCGTTCGATCAACTGCTGAGCCGTCAAGCGCTGCTGGTCGGTAAGCAACGCCGCCGCCAGTTGCCCGCCGTGCGCCACAAGATTGCCGATTAGCCGGTCACGCTCCTCGCCGTTCATGGTTCACCCCGTGGTCAGATTATTCAATCGATAGGGTTAGTGGCCTGACTGTCCTCTTGACCAGAGAACCATGTTGGTTTCCGCCGTGACGCAGCTAGCGGAGCTGCCGCCGCCAGTGCTTCCGGGGTTGCATAGAAGGTCTCGGGGGCGGGGACATCCCCTTTTAAAATTTGGATCATGCCGAGGCCAACTGCCTCGCCAAAGCTGATGGTTGCTTTATCTGTCATCTCGTTCACCTCGTGGTCACATCTAAGGGGCGGGTCGCATGGTAGGTACTTCCGTCTCATTTCGCAAAGTGATGCCGCCGTGACGAACTTCATCATTCCAGCTAATAAAAATATTATGACGACGATTTTGTTTAACGACTTCAATCAGGCCGGGGCGATAAAAGGCGTCTGCAATTGGCTTTCTGGGTGAAAACAATAAACCGAACCGGAAACCGTATAACTCCATTATCATTCCCAACATTTCCGCATCTGCATCATTATATATTGGGTTGAACGAAAGCTGGTGAGTTGAGTTAATAATTTTACCAATTTCTCCGTGTAAATATAATCCCATGGGTAAATTCCAGCCTGAAGGAGTCTCAAGGAGCTCTAAGCACCTCATAGGATCTCCATACTCTGGAACGACCACTTGCCCGTCTGTAGCAATATTTCCCGAGTGTGAAAGGGCTAAGTGAGTTTTTAAAATCC
>NZ_JBILQX010000300.1:0-2587 GCF_044372965.1 Elstera sp.
GCGTGAGCCCGCAGATTTTTACGCGCACCATGAGTGTTCCTTTCGGAAGGTTAGGGGTTTCACCCCTAACGACCCCAACCAAGGGGCTCGCCCCTTGGTGATCCCGTTTTCTTATTTGGGGAATGTGGGGAGCGAGATGCTCCAAGGGAAATGGATTCTCAAGGGGCAAGCCCCTTGAGCGGGGGCGTCGGGGGCAGCGCCCCTGACAGACTATTGCCCCAACAAATACCGCAACTGCGCCCCCGGCTCCGGCGCGCGCATCAAAGCCGACCCCACAAGCACCGCCTGGGCGTCGATGCTGCGCATGCGGGCGAAATCCTCCGGCGTCTCCAACCCGCTTTCGGCAACGAAGCCGATACCGGGCGGCACCATCGGGCGCAGGCGCTCGGCGTTGGCGAGGTCGATGATGAAGGTGGTGAGGTCGCGGTTATTGACGCCGATCAGCTCGGCCCCGGATTTCAAGGCGATAGCCATTTCCGCTTCGTCGTGGACTTCAACCAGCGCATCGAGCCCATAGGCGCGGGCCTGGGCGAGATAGTCGGCGGTGGATTCGCCCAGCACGGCGACGATGAGCAGGCAGGCGTCGGCCATCAGGCGAGTTTCGGCGACCTGCCAGGGATCGACAATGAAGTCTTTACGCAGCACGGGGATCTTCACCTGGGCGCGGGCGGCTTGCAGTTCGGCATCAACGCCGTGGAACCAATGGGGCTCGGTGAGGATAGAGAGGGCCGAGGCCCCGGCCGCCTCGTAGGAGCGGGCAATCGCCACCGGGTCGCTGTCGGCCCGGATGGTTCCGGCGGAGGGGGAGGCGCGCTTGATTTCGGCGATGACGCGCAGCGCGCCCGGTTCGGTGACGGCGCGGGTAAACCCGCGCGTCGGCGGCAGGGTAGCGATCTCGCGTTCGATGTCAGCGAGGGAGCGCTGGGCTTTCCCGGCGGCCACATCCTCCGCCCGGCGGTCGCAGATCGGCTTCAGGCGATTAGTGAGTGTGGTCATGTTATGCCTCGTTCTTCAGAGCGCGCAGCCCGTCGAGCTTTGCCAGGGCCGCACCGGAGGTGATTGCTTGCTGCGCCAGCGCAACGCCGCCCTTGAAATCATCGGCGAGATCGGCCGCGACCAGGGCAGCGGAGGCATTCATCAGCACAGTTTGCCGACCGGGGTGATCTTCGCCGCGCAGAATGGTCAGCAACGCCGCCGCATTCTCCTGCGGTGTGCCGCCTTTGATGACCGACAGGGGTTGCTCGTCGAAGCCAAAATCGGCGGGGGTAACGGTGAATTCCTCAATCGCGCCGTTGCGCAAGGAGGCAACATAGGTTTTGCCCTGGGGCGCGACTTCATCCAGCCCAATTTCCGCCGAAATCACCAGCGCGCGTTCGCAGTCCAGCCCGGCCAGCGCTTCCGCCATAATGCGCAGCTTGGAGGGGTGATACACGCCCACGCATTGCTTGCGCACATGGGCCGGGTTGGTCAGCGGCCCCAGCAGGTTGAACAGCGTCCGAATCCCCAAAGCCCGGCGGATCGTCGCCACCGCCTTGGTCGCCGGGTGATAGAGCGGCGCAAAGAGAAAGCCGATGCCAATGGTCTCGATGCCGCGCGCCGTGGCTTCAATCGACAGATCAACCGGAACGCCCAGGGCTTCGAGCACGTCGGAACTACCGCTTTTGGACGAGACGGCCCGATTGCCGTGCTTGGCGACGCTCGCGCCGGCACCGGCGGCAATGAGGGCCGCCGTCGTCGAGAGGTTGAGCCCTCCCGCGCCATCGCCGCCCGTGCCCGCCGTACAGAGCAGTGGGCGCGTGCTGAGCGGCAGTTGCAGCGCCCGCGCCCGCAGGACGGAGGCGGCCCCGATCAACTCTTCCACGGTCTCACCCTTGATCCGCAGGCCCATCAACAGCCCGGCGAATTGAACATCCGGGCAGTTGCCATCGATGAGATCGTCCAGGGCAAAAGCGAGTTCCTGGCGGCTCAAATCCTGCCCGTGGGTGAGTTTTTCCAAGAGATCCGTAATCATCGCCCCAACCCTATTTATGCGACCAGCCCCCGAAGGGGCTAAGACCTTGCCGGGTTGGGGGAGGGGGGTCAAGGGGCAGGGGAAACCGGCCTGTCCCGCGCGCGTTCGCGCTGACCCAGAAGATCAACAAAGGCACTCACCTTGGCGGGCCGGAACCGCGCGGCGGGAAAGACGGCATGAATCCCCCCAGCAGGCAAGCCCCACTCGGGCAAAACCGCCAGCAGACGCCCAGCGACAAGATCGGCATCCGCCAGAAAATCCGGTAAAACCGAAAGACCCGCCCCGGCCATCACGGCCGCATGCACGCCCAAGGTTGTATCGATAGACAGCGCGGCGCGAAATCGAACCGCGCGGCGGTCGATGGCATCGCGGGAAAACGGCCAGTGCAGGGGGTCGCGCAATGCCCGATTCCCTATGAAGGGTAGCGTGGCTAGATCTTGCGGATCGCCACAGGCTGCCACGGCGGCGGCAAAGGTGGGCGCGGCGACCAGCAGTTGCCGGAAACCGCCGATGCGCCGGGCTTGTAGGCTGGAATCGGTCAACCAGCCGACCCTGATCGCCATATCGATGTTTCCG
>NZ_JBILQX010000113.1:0-11301 GCF_044372965.1 Elstera sp.
TCCTTTCGGCAGCGGCTTGGGCGCGTAGCGCCAGTTCCATAGCCTTGAAGGTGCGGGCCTGCGGCATCGCGGTTTCGGTGCGGTGGCGAATATCGTCCAGAAGCTGCGCGCCGAACGGCAGGCGCTCGTGCGTGCAATCGATGCGCTGCACGCCCTTCTGATCCACCAAGAAAAGATGATCGGTGCCCGGCTGGCCGCCGATATCGACATATTTGCGCAGTTCGATATAACCATCGGTCCCGAGAATGGTCAGGCGACCATCGCCCCAGGTTGGCAGCCCATCGGGCGTGAACCAATCGGCGCGGATATAGCCGGTGCAGCCCGGAGCCTTCAGCATCACTTCGCCGAAATCCTGCAAGCCGGGGGTTTTCGGGTGGTGGAAATTCGCCACCGTCGCACCAACCACCTCGGCGTCCTCGGCCCCGGTGAAGAACAGAAACTGTTCGACTTGATGGGAGGCAATGTCGGTTAGAATCCCGCCGTAGCGCGGGCGTTCGAAAAACCAAGCCGGGCGGTTGTTATTGCCCAAGCGGTGTGGGCCGAAGCCTGCCGTATGGACGACGCGGCCAATTGCCCCCGCCGCCACGAGCACGCCCGCTTTCACCGTGCAGCGGGTTTGGATATGCTCGGAGTAATAGACGGCGTAGATGCGCTTGGTTTCGGCCTGAACCTGCTTCACCGCGTCTAACTGCGCGAGCGAGACAATGCTCGGCTTATCGAACAGCACATCCTTCCCCGCCCGCATCGCCGCAATGGCATCGTCGGCCCGCCGGTCGGGAATCCCCGCGCCGGTGACGAGGACGATGCTTGGATCGTCGAGGATCGCCCGCACGTCGGCAACGCGCTTGGCTTGCGGGAACTGTTTGCCATAGGCCGCCGCGAGATCGTCTTCTTCCGCAAAGAAAGCGACAAGCTCGGCCCCGGCGTTCAGCAGCAACTGGGTTTGGCCGTAGATGTGATTATGGTTGAGGCCGATGGCCGCAAAACGAATAGGGTCCATGATTTCCTAACGTTTCATACCGGTGGTCGCAACGCCTTCGATCAGAAGCCGTTGGAACAGAACGAAGAAGATGAGGATGGGGACAAGGGCGACGGTGGACATGGCGAACAGCCCGCTCCAATCCGACCGCCCGGTCGAATCAACGAAGCTGCGCAGACCGAGCTGCACCGTGTACGAGCCCATATCGTTGAGATAGACCAGCGGCGCGAAGAAATCGTCCCATGTCCAGATGAAGGTGAAAACGGCGGCGGTGGCGAGCGCGGGCAGCGACAGCGGCAGAATGATTTTCCAGTAAATCCGCCACGGGCTGCACCCGTCCATCATCGCGGCCTCATCCAACTCGCGCGGCAGCCCCCGGAAGAACTGCACCATCAGGAAGATGAAGAAGGCATCCGACGCCAGAAACTTCGGCACGATCAGCGGTAGGTTCGTATTCACCCAATCGAGGTTGAGGAACAGAATATACTGCGGGATCAGCGTGACGTGATGGGGCAGCATCAGCGTTCCCATCATCAGCGCGAACCAGAAGTTCTTGCCGCGAAAACGCAACCGCGCGAAGGCGAAGGCCGCAAGGGAACAGGCAACGACATTGCCGATCACCGAGAGCACCGAGATGACCATCGAGTTCCAAAAGAACGTCCCGAAGGTGACATCGAGCCCCTTCCAGCCACGAATATAAGCATCAACGCTGAAGCTCGACGGCCAGAGGGAGGCACTATGGAAGATTTCATCTTCGGGCTTGAAGGAACTCGCCAACATCCACAGCAGCGGGTACAGCATCACCAGCGAGGCGATCAGCAGTGCGCCGTGAACCGAAAGAGCATTCGTCAGGCCTCGTTTGGGGTTAGTCGTCATAATGCACCCAATAGCGCGAACTGAGGAAGGAGAAGGCCGTGAAGCAGGCGATAATCACCACCAGAACCCAGGCGAGCGCGGCGGCATAGCCCATGCGGAAGTAGCCGAAGGCTTCCTGGTACAGGTAGAGCGTATAGAATAAGGTGCTGTCGATCGGCCCGCCGGTGCCTTCGGAAATAATGAAGGCCGGGGTGAAAGCCTTGAAGGCTTCAATCGTCTGCACGACGGCATTAAAGAACACAACAGGGGTGAGCATCGGCAGCGTGATGCGGAAGAACTGCCGCATCTTGCTGGCCCCGTCAATCTGCGCCGCCTCGTAAATATCCTGCGGTACTTGGCGTAAGCCCGCGAGAAAGATAATCATCGGCGAGCCGAACTGCCAAATACTCAAGATCACCAACGTATACAACGTGTAATCCGGGTCGGAAATCCAGCTCGGCCCCTGAATGCCGAACGCCATAAAGACGATCTGATTGACCAAGCCATTACCCGCAAACAATTGCCGCCAGAGCACGGCAATGGCCACACTGGCCCCTAAGAGCGACGGCAGATAAAACACCGCGCGATAGAGCGGCAGCCCGGCAATCCCCTTATTCAGCATCAGCGCGACCAAGAGGGCGAAGATCAGCTTCAGCGGCACCGATAGGATCACATAGACGAAGGTGACGTGCAGCGATTCGATGAACTTCGGATCGTCGGTTGCGATGCGCACGTAATTTGCCGCCCCCACCCAGCGCGGGTCTCGCAGCAAGTCAAAATCGGTGAACGACAGATAGGGCGAGCCCAGAGCTGGCCCAAGCGTCAGACCGAAGAAGCCAACAAGCCACGGCAGAAGAAACAGATAGCCAGGAAGGTTGCTGCGGAGGCGGCGAACCCACCTGGCCCCGCCCACTGTGATGGAGGGAGAGGCCAGAGTGGTCATTTTCTTAGCCTCGCGCCAAAATGCGGGTGGCCTCGGTCACAAAAAGCTTCGAGCCATCGGCGACGCTCAAACGCTCGAAACCAATCTGTTCATTCACCCGGCGCAGCAATACCTGAATTTCGCCTGCACCACCCGGCGGGGTCTGGGGGAGCGGGCCAACCCGAGGGCTCATGGCGGCGACGTAATCGGCCATAGCGCGACCGAGTTCGTCCAGTGACTCGTTGATCGCCTTCAAGACGGGAGCCGAAGCAGGCACCCCCCGCTCGACGCCGAGAATCTTCCCAGCCGTTACATCATTCACATAGAAATTAAGGAAGCGGACCGCTTCATCGGCTTCCTTCGTGCGGGCCGACAAGCTCAGCAACATCGACGGTTTGATGTATTGACCTGGCTTGCCGCCCGCGCCGCCCGTGGGAAAGCTGGTTAGAGCAAGCTTGCTCTTATTCAACGACTGAAAGGCTACCAGTTGATTCGAATGGTTAAAACTAATCGCAGCCTTCCCGAGGGTCAGCATACTGTTTTCAACATTCTGCTTGTCCAGTGCCTGAAGGTCGGGGGTCACGCACCCTCCCGAAGCGCGCATGTCGGCCCAATAGGCGAACCATTCTTGGATATCCTTCTCACCAAACCCGAGCTTACCTTCCGGCGTATAAAGTTCCTGCCCGCGCGTGCGCAGCCAGCCTTCGAAGATCGACTCAAGCCCGCCAGCATCCTGACACCCGAAGTAGCCGGGGCGCTTCGCGGCTTTCGTGAATTCCGCCGACAGTTTGGCAAAACCCTTCCAGTCGGTATCGAAATTCGGCGGAGCAATGCCAACTGCGGCGAAGGCTTCTTTATCGTAGATCGTCGAGGAGGTATTGCCGCCGAGACTCACCCCGTAAATCTTGCCATCCACCTTACCGCTATCGACGACTGACGGCGGAAAATCCTTAAGGTTCAGCCCTTTGTCAAGGAACGGGTCCAGCGGCAGCAGCGCGCCGCGCCGGGCATATTCGAAGATATAGCGATAGTCCATTTGGATCACGTCGGGGGCATTGCGGCCCGCCGTCTGCGTCGCCAAACGCGGCCAGTAATCGCCCCAAGCGAGGGTTTCGCCGTCGACGGTGACGCCCGTGAAGGTCTGCTGATAGAGTTTATTAACCTGCAAGGTGCGTTCGGCCCGCTCCTTCGTGCCCCACCAATACATGCGCAAGCGCCGATCGGCGGCGAGTAGCGGGCTATGGATCCCCAGCGCCATCAGACCGGAAAGACCAATCCCGGCCCGCAACACGGATCGCCGGTTTATTTGAGGTTGCTTCATGACGTTTCCTCCTGCCCTAAGGGTTGCTTTTTGATGCAGTGAGCCCAGGGAGGGCGTGTGCTGCTTAGCCGAAGATACACTTCTCCATCAAACCTGTCTGACAGGTTTATTTAGAGGGCGCGCAATTTTCGGATCAAAGCGAACATCCACATCCTCCCCAGGCGTGGTCCCCGACGGAATTTTCTCCCGTCTGATCGGTTTTTGGCTTCTGCCACTTATAACCAGTTGGTTACAAGCTAGATCGAGTTTAGGATGACTGTCAAGCAGCCTAGTGTGCGCTTTTGCCCTACTTTTGCGAGACGGATGTAAATTTATGACTAAACCAGCCGCCGCCATGAAAATTAATGAGGCGATTCAAGATTATGCCCTGCGCACTCCAGAAGAACCTACGGCGCGGGATAAAAATATTCGGGATCCGGAAAGAACATCTGCAGCAATTCTTGCCGCAGCAACGCGCGAATTTGCTGAAAACGGCTATGGCGGCGCGCGCATTAACGAGATAGCCGCTCGGGCTGATGTTAATAAACGCATGCTGTATCATTATTTCGGCGGTAAAGACGCACTGTATTTAGCGGTGATCGAAGCAACCTATATCGGAATCCGCAGTGCCGAGTTCGATTTGCACTTGACCGACCGGGAACCCGTGGAGGCGATTCGCGAACTTGCGCGCTTTACCTGGCAATATTTCTTAGATCACCCAGAGTTTCTTAGCATCGTTAGCACCGAGAATCTTTTGAAGGCAAAATTTCTGAAGGAATGCACGGGCATTACTGAAAAACACTCACCGCTGATCTCCAATATTGCAGAAATCCTAGAACGCGGCCACCGGCAGGGTCAGTTTCGCGCCGGGGCCGATCCGGTTCACGTCTATCTCAGCATTGCCGCCCTGGGGTATTATTATTTGTCAAATTACCATACAACTTCGATTATTTTTAATCGGGAATTTGTGAAATCGGACGAATTAAAGCGCTGGGGCGATCATATTGCTGATATGATTGTGTCGTATCTTCGCGCCTAATTAAAATAAAAAATCGCAGCCCGCAGCCCTTGACGGGATTTGTAAACCATGTCTGTTTAGTAACCATCTGGTTATAACGGCAGCCTAAGCAATGAGCCGCCTTTTCCGATGGGGAAACGACAATGGCGACGATCCGGCTCGGCATCATCATGCACGGCATCACCGGGCGCATGGGCTATAATCAACATTTGGTGCGCTCGATTGTGGCGATCCGCGACCAAGGCGGCGTGCTGCTGGCCAATGGCGACCGCGTTGTGCCTGATCCGATTTTGGTGGGCCGCAACGCCGAGAGGATTGCCGAAATCGCCAAGCGCCACGGCATCACCCGCACCACGACCGACCTTGCAGCAGCCCTCGCCAATCCCGACGACACGCTGTTTTTCGACGCCGGCTCGACGCAAATGCGCGCAGCCTTGCTGACGCAAGCCATCCACGCCGGCAAGCACGTTTATTGCGAAAAGCCGATTTCCGAGGATGTCGGCACCGCCCTCACCCTCGCCCGCCTCGCGACCCAAAAGGGCGTCAAGAATGGCGTGGTGCAAGATAAGCTCTACCTGCCGGGCTTACGCAAAATCAAAATGCTGCGTGACAGCGGCTTCTTCGGGAAGATCCTCTCGGTGCGCGGCGAGTTTGGCTATTGGGTGTTCGAGGGCGATTGGCAGCCCGCCCAGCGCCCAAGCTGGAATTATCGTAAGAACGATGGCGGCGGCATCATTCTCGATATGCTCTGCCACTGGCGCTATGTGCTGGATAATCTCTTCGGCGAGGTCAAAGCCGTAAGCTGCGTCGGCGCGACCCATATTCCGAGCCGGGTGGACGAGCAGGGCAACACCTATGTCGCCGACGCCGACGATGCCGCTTATGCCACCTTCGAGCTTGAGGGCGGTGTGATCGCCCAAATCAACTCCTCCTGGGCGGTGCGCGTGCGCCGCGATGATCTCGTCACCTTCCAGGTAGATGGCACCCACGGCTCGGCGGTAGCGGGGCTCACTCGTTGCTGGACGCAGCACCGGGTTAATACTCCCCGCCCCGTCTGGAACCCCGACCAGCCGCAAACGATGAACTTCGCTCAGCAATGGGATGAAGTGCCGGACAATCAGCCGGTCGATAATGGCTTCAAAGTGCAGTGGGAAGAGTTCATCCGCCATCTCGTCGCGGACGCCCCTTGGAAGTTCGATCTGATGCAAGGCGTCAAGGGCGTGCAACTGGCCGAACTCGGGCTGAAAAGCTGGCAGGAACGCCGCTGGCTCGACGTGCCGACGCTGGAGGCTTAAGCGATGCGTAGTCTCATTCTCCCGGGTCCGGGCCGAACACTGGCCCCTTATACGGTCAAGAATGGCCCGCTTTCGCGCCCCAAGGGCCTGCCGCAGTTTAAACGCATTGCCTTTGCCGCCGCCCATATGGTCGTCGATCCCCTGGCCGAGAACTGCCCCTGGGTCGATAGCGCCGTCGATTGGGATAAAACCATCCAGTTCCGCGAGTATCTGTGGGATTTGGGGTTCGGCGTCGCCGAAGCCATGGATACCGCCCAGCGCGGTATGGGGCTGGATTGGGCGGGTGCGCAGGAACTCATCCGCCGCTCCCTCGCCGCCGCCAAACCGCGCAATGGTCTTGTTGCCTGCGGTGCCGGAACCGATCATCTCACGCCCGAAAACGCCAAGAACCTTGATGATGTGATCCGCGCCTATGAGGAGCAGTTCGCCTTTATCGAAGGCCTTGGCGGGCGCATCATTCTAATGGCGAGCCGGGCGCTCGCGCGCATCGCCGCCGGGCCGGATGATTACGTTAAGGTCTATGATCGGTTGTTGCGGCAGGTGAAGGAGCCCGTCGTGATCCATTGGCTCGGCGATATGTTCGATCCCGCCCTCAAAGGCTATTGGGGCTCGACCGATGATTACGCCGCAATGGAAACCTGCCTGACCGTGCTGGAAGCCCACGCCAGCAAGATCGACGGCATCAAGATTTCCCTCCTCTCCAAGGAAAAAGAAATCGCGATGCGCCGCCGCCTACCGAAGGGCGTGCGCATGTATACGGGCGATGATTTCAACTATGCCGAACTGATCGCGGGTGACGATGAAGGCTATTCGGACGCGCTCTTGGGCATTTTCGATGCCATTGCCCCCGCTGCCTCCGCTGGCCTAGCGGAGCTTGCCGGCGGAAACCTTGCGAGTTTCAACGCCATTCTGGAGCCAACGGTTCCGCTCAGCCGCCATATCTTCCAAGCGCCAACGCGCTTTTATAAGACGGGCGTTGTGTTCCTCGCCTATCTCAATGGCTTACAGGATCATTTCCTGATGCTGGGCGGGCAGCAAAGCGGGCGCTCGGTGCAGCATTTCGCCGAACTCTTCCGGCTTGCCGATGCGGCGCGGGTGCTGCGCGACCCCGATCTTGCCACCGAGCGCATGCGCCGCGTGCTCGCCGTCGCTGGGATCGTTTGACGATGGGCAGCGGCTCTCCCACCGTAAAACTGCTGGAGGCCGATCTCTTCGAGCGGCCCGTCAGCTTCCGCCTGCCCTTCCGCTTCGGCGCGGTGACGGTGCGGGAAGCGCCGCAGGCCTTCGTTCGGGTCCGCATTCGCCTGGAGGATGGGCGCGAGGCCGTGGGGCAATCCGCCGAACTAATGGTGCCGAAATGGTTCGATAAGAACCCCGCCCTCAGCAACGAGGATAATTTCAATCAACTCCGCACGGCGCTGCGGGGGGCGAAAACCCATCTGCTCGCCGCCGACAGCGCCACCGCCTTCGGCCTTAGCACGTCCGTTGAAGCCGCCCATCACGCCGCCTGTGCCCAGCGGGGGCTCGGCGGGTTGATCGCCTCCTTCGGCCTCGCGCTGCTAGATCGGGCTGTTCTGGATGCGCTGTGTAAAGCCTATAGGCTGCCTGCCGTGACCGCGCTTCAACGAAACTTACCGGGGCTGGATGCGCGCACCGCGCCCGATCTGGTCGGGTTCGATCTCGATAGTTTCCTTGCCGCGCAAACCCCGGCGTATCGCATCAATATCCGCCATACGGTCGGGATGATCGACGCGATTATCGAGGCCGAAGCCCCCGCCGAGGGGCCGCAGGACGGGCTACCGAACTCGCTTGAAGCCGCGATTACCGCCTATGGCCACCGCTTTTTCAAACTGAAGCTCTCGGGGAATGCCGACGCCGATCTGGACCGGCTCATTCGCATCGCCTCGCTGTTGGAACGCCTGCCCGACTATCGCCTGACCCTCGACGGCAACGAGCAGTTTCCCGATGCCGACGCGGTGATCGCTCTGTGGGAAAAGATCGCTGCCGAGCCGCGCTTAACGCGCTTTCGCACAAAGCTGCTGTTCTTGGAACAGCCGATTGCCCGCGCCGCCGCCTTGTCCGCGCCAATCCACCCGCTCGCGGCCCTGGTGCCGGTGGAAATCGACGAGTCGGATGGGGAAATGGGTGCTTTTGTTGCGGCGCGCACCCTCGGCTATACGGGGATTTCCTCGAAAAGCTGCAAGGGCCTCTATCGGGCGATTCTGAACCGGGCGCGCGTGGAAGCCTGGGGCCGGGGTTTCTTCATGTCCGCCGAGGATCTCACCACCCAAGCCGGGCTGGGCGTTCAGCAGGATCTGCTGCTTGCCGCCTTCATCGGAGCCGAGCATATCGAGCGCAACGGCCACCATTACGTCGATGGAATGGGCAGCGCGCCGCCGGGCGAACAGGCGGATTTTCTGACCTCCCATCCCGATCTCTACGCCCGCGCGCCGCAAGGACACGCTCAATTGACGATCACGGACGGCGCGGTGTCGCTGACATCGCTCCTCGCGGCCCCCGGCTTAGGATCGGCAGCAAGCCCCGATTGGTCGGCCCTGAGCGCCCTTGCCGCCTGAAAGACGGCCCAATTTTCCGAGGAAACGCCCATGTCACTCACGGGACTCTCGATCAATCTCGCCACCGTGCGCCAGCAGTTTGGCCTGAAAGATGCTATCGACGCCTGCCTCGCCCACGGCATCACGGCGGTCGCCCCCTGGCGCGATCAGGTGGAAAAGCAGGGCTTGGCCGAATCCGCCAAGATCATCAAGGACAATGGCATCCGCGTTACCGGCCTTTGCCGGGGCGGGATGTTTCCCGCCGCCACCCCCGACGGGATTGCTGCCGCGATTGACGATAATAAGCGCGCCGTCGATGAGGCCGCCGCCCTCGGCGCCGCCTGCCTCGTGCTCGTCGTCGGCGGCCTGCCCGTGAACTCGAAGGATATCACCGGGGCGCGGCAAATGGTGGCGGACGGGATCGCTGCCATTCTGCCCCACGCGCGGGCCGCGAAGATTCCGCTCGCTATCGAACCCCTGCACCCGATGTATGCGGCAGACCGCGCCTGCGTGAATACGCTCGGTCAAGCGCTCGACCTTTGCGACGCGCTGGGCGATGGCATCGGCGTCGCTATCGACGTTTATCACGTCTGGTGGGACCCGGCGCTTCCCGCCCAAATTGCCCGCGCCGGGCGGACGGGCCGCATTCTCGCCCATCACATTTGCGACTGGTTGGTGCCAACGCGCGACCTGCTGCTGGACCGGGGCATGATGGGCGATGGCATCATCGACCTGCCCGGCATCCGCCGCCAGATCGAGGCCGCCGGGTTCCACGGCCCGCAGGAGGTGGAGATTTTTTCCGCCGAAAATTGGTGGAAGCGCGACGGGCACGAGGTTCTGAAAACCTGCGTCGAGCGCTTTCAAACGGTTTGCTGAGGAGCAATCAAAAATGACCCAAACGGGACCAAAACGCCGCGTCGCCCTCATTGGCACCGGCAATCGCGGCACGAAGACGTGGGGGAAAGAACTGCTCGACGCGTTCGGCGAGCAAATCGAACTGGTCGGCATTTGCGATTCCAACCCCATCCGCCGCGCCTTTGCCGCCGATTTTATCGGGCGGGATGCACCACTGTTCGATGATCTCACGACGATGCTCGCCGCCGTCAAACCCGACACGGTGATCGTCTGTACCCGCGACTGTGACCACGACCGCCACGCGGTTGAAGCGATGGAAGCCGGGGCGGACGTAATCGTCGAAAAGCCGATGGCGACCACCGCCGAAAAATGCGCCCGCATTTTGGAAGCCCAGGCGCGCACCGGGCGGCGCGTGGACGTTGGCTTCAACTACCGCCACACCCCGACCTCCACCCGGATTAAGCAGGAACTGCTGTCGGGGAAGATCGGCGAGATTGTTTCGGTCGATTTCCATTGGTATCTCGATACGGTGCATGGGGCCGATTACTTCCGCCGTTGGCACGCGAACCGCGACAATTCCGGTAGCCTGTTCGTCCATAAGGCCACCCATCATTTCGACCTGCTGAACTGGTATCTCGACGCCGAACCTCGGGAAGTTTTCGCCCGCGCTAGCCAGCGCCACTACGGCAAGAACGGGGTTCAGCGCGGCGAAACCTGTTCCATCTGCACCGGCAAGGCCGAGTGCGGTTTTGCCCTCGATGTTGCGGGCGACCCGTGGTTGAACGCGCTCTATGGCACGGCCCACACGGCCGACGGCTACCACCGTGACCGCTGCGTGTTCCGGCCCGAGATCGATATTCCCGACACGATGACCGCCGATATTCTCTACGATAGCGGCGTGCAGGTGGCCTATTCGCTCAACAGCTTCATGCCCATCGAAGGCTATCACCTTGCCTTTAACGGCACCAAAGGCCGCATCGAAATCCGCCAATACGAGGGCCAGCCCTGGCAGGAACCGGATGTCGATACGGTCCTGGTGATCCTCAACAACCGCACGGTCGAGAAGATTGAGCTGCCGTTCACGCGCGGCGGCCATTTCGGTGGCGATATTCGCCTGCAACGCATGATCGTGGAGCGCGAATTGCCCGATCCCTACGGGCAGCGGGCCGATGCGCGCGCGGGGGCCTTGTCGGTCTTCTGTGGGGTTGCCGCCTTACAAAGCGCCGATACGGGTCGTTCCGTAAAACTGGCCGACCTGCCGGGGTGGGATTTGGTCACGCGGCGCTGATCCCAAAAGAAAGGCCGGAGGAATTTCCCCCGGCCTTTCGGTTTAAAGCTTGCCGCGCCGGGCAAGATTTTCCATCAACGCCCGCGTTCCAAAAACCCACGGCGGGCAGGTGTCGGTGCGCTGCACCCAATTGACGAGACGCCCGAGGCTGGGCGTTGCGATTTCAACCTGGTCGCCGAGTTCATGGGTAAACCCTTGTCCCGGCGCGCGGCGGTCTTTGGTCGGGGCGAACAA
>NZ_JBILQX010000301.1:0-2568 GCF_044372965.1 Elstera sp.
GGCCAGCACGCCAAAACTGCCGTTCAACTCCTCAGACGCCTGGGATTGCCGATTGGCGGCAAGGCTGACTTCCGAAATGGACGTTGCGACCAAACCGATGTTGGAGGCGACGCTTTGGGTTAGGTCTGCCGTTCGGGTAATCGCGCGCGCGATATCCTGCGTGGCGCTGTTTTGCTCCTCGACCGAATCGGCGACGCTCCGGCAGAGGGCTTCAATCCGCTCGATCACGCGGGCAACGCCGCGTACCCCTGTCACGGCGTGATCGGATGAGCGTTGAATTTCGGCGACTTGAAGGCCGATGTCGCCCGTGGCGCGTCCGGTTTGCGTGGCCAAAACCTTGACCTCTTGAGCGACAACGGCGAACCCGCGCCCTTGCTCCCCCGCCCGCGCCGCCTCGATGGTCGCATTGAGGGCGAGTAGATTGGTTTGATCGGCGATTTTGGCGATGAGATGCACAATCGTGCCGATGGTGGCCGATTGCTGCGCTAACGCATCGATATGGGTTTGCGCGGCGAGCACCTCTTGGCCCGCCTCGGCGGTCATTTGCACGGCATCGGTCGCGCGGCGGCGAATATCGATCACAGCAGTGGAGAGTTCTTCGCTGGCAGCGGCAATTGCGCGGACATCCTCGAAGGTGGCTTCGGTTGCTTCATTCACCGCCAGTCCCCTTGCTTCAGCGTCCCGCATCATCGCGGCCACGGCGAGCGCCCCCCGGTTGATTGTCGCGGCGGCATCGATGGCATCGGTCAGGCTCGATTGCACCGCCGTTTCAAACTCGGAAACCATTTGCGTGAGAAAAGCCCGGCGCTCAGTTTCGCTGGCGTGGGTTAGCCGCTCCTGTTCGTCCGATAGGCGCTGGGTTTCCAGCAGACTTTCGCGATAATCGGCGACCGCGCGGGCGAGAGTGGCAATTTCGGCGGTGCGCGAGGGCGGTGGGGTTCCAATTTCCCCCTGACCGCTGCTAATGGCGGCTAGGCAACGGCTAATGGCATGGATGGGCCGGGTTATGCCGCGATTGAGCAAGAACCACACCAGTAGGGAGATGAACCCTGCGACCAAGGTTCCTGCGAAGCTGACCCGCTCCGTCGTTCGCACGGCTTGGGCCTGCTCTTCGGTACGCCGGGCTTGGCGCTCCCGCTGGCCGTGAATAGCGGTTTGAATGGTGGTCGTGAGCGCTTTCAACAGCGTTTCGCTTTCAGCGCTGCCGGTCATGATTTGAAGATCCCGATCTGCCCGTTGCCGCCAGAGGACCAAGGCCGCGTCGATCTGCGCCAAATCCGCCAAAGCCTCCAAGGTGGGCGACAGGGCACGCGCCTGCGCCATGGCGGTCGCGAAGGCTTGGGGGGCCTCGGTACGATACGCCGGTAAAACCTTGGGGTCGGGGTTCACGATATAGCTTGCGACGGCGGAATATTGCTGCACGACCGCTTGTTGAACGTCCTGAAGCGTCACGATGGCTTCATAGGCTTCGTTGGCATCTTGCGTGGCGCGCGCGGCCCCCTGCAACTGCCCCAAGGCCAACCAATGGGCCGCGACCGACACCAGCAGCACCGCGCCGAACGCCGAGAGCATCTGACTGCCGATCCCGAAACGAAGTCCAAACCGGGGCCGAGCGCTGAGACGGGAAGAGGTGGGGGAAGACATGGCAGGCACTCCGGCGGTGATCGGGTTAGAGGGGGGAGGGGCGGTGCAGTAGGCGTCCGTTCCGGGTTCCGGTCGGCTGGCCGTCGCGCAAGGCAAAGCGGCCGTTCACAAGGACGTGCTCAATGCCGACCGGCGGGCGCGTCGGTTCGGCATAGGTGGCGCGGTCGAGCACGCGGTCGGGGTTGAACAGGGTAAGGTCGGCAAAAAAGCCGGGGATAATGAGCCCTCGGCCCGTAAGGCCGAACTCTGCCGCCGACAGGCCGGTCATCTTGTGAACGGCGGTTTCGAGCGGGAACAGGCCGATATCACGGGCGTAATGGCCGAGCACGCGGGGAAAGGTGCCCCATAGGCGCGGGTGCGGGCGGCGGTCGTGGGGCAGGCCGTCAGAGCCGATCATAGTGCGTGGATAGGCAAGAATGCGCTGAACGTCGCTTTCCTGCATGCTGAAATAAATCGCCCCACCTGGCACCAGCCTTTCGGCGGCGCTGCGGCGGCTAATGCCCCAACCGTCGGCCAACACATCGAGATCGGCCCCGGCGGCACCGGGATCTTGCGCCGACCAAGTGAGGGTAACGCGCTCCGCCCGATCAACGAAATCCGGGTGTAAAATGGTGGAACTGGCACAATAGGGGTAGGCATCCAGCGCGACCGATTGGCGGCGGTTAGCCTCTTCGATCATCGCCAGGGTTTCGATACTTTTGCCCCAGGCGAGCGCGCCCAAGCATTTGTGGTGCGAGATGACGAGCGCCACTTGGGCGGCCCCGGCTGTGCCAATGGCTTCGGCTAGGGCAGCGATGACTTGATCGGCCTCTTGGCGCAGATGCGTCGTATAAATGCCACCGAAGGGGCGCAGAACTTCTGCTAGCGATACCAGTTCTGCCATCGGCGCGTCCCGGCTCGGCGGATAAGCGAGCCCACTGGACA
>NZ_JBILQX010000302.1:0-2567 GCF_044372965.1 Elstera sp.
GTCGAAGGCTCGGAGCGGCTGGAGCCCGGCCAAACCATCCGCGTCCCCCCGCTAGGCGATCTCGACGGTCCGCCGCCGCCGCGCCCCATCGATCCGCACGTCGCCAAAGATTTGCAGCAGATGGTGCTCCACCGCGACGAGGACGTGATCGTGCTGAACAAGCCGACGGGCCTTGCGGTCCAGGGCGGCACGGGCACGACGCGGCATCTCGATGGCATGCTGGACGCGCTGAAGTTCGAGTTGAACGAACGCCCGCGCCTCGTGCATCGATTGGACAAAGACACCTCCGGTATTATCGTGCTGGCGCGCAATGCCCTCGCTGCCAGCAAACTTGCCGCCGCGTTCAAAGACCGTGAAACCGAGAAGATCTATTGGGCCGTCACTGCCCGCGTGCCGGTACCCGATGAAGGCACGATCAACCTCAGCCTCGCCAAAAAGGGCAGCCCCCAGGGTGAGCGCGTGGCGGTGGATGGGGAAGAGGGGCAGAAGGCGATTACCGAGTATGAAGTGGTGGATTTCGCCGCCTCGCGCGCGGCTCTCGTGCGCCTGCGCCCGATCACGGGGCGCACTCATCAGCTCCGCGTCCATTGCGCGGCCATCGGCACGCCGATCTTGGGCGATGCCAAATACGGCGGGGCGGACGCGATCATTCACGGTGTTGAGTATATGCGCTCGCTGCATTTACACGCCCGGCGGCTGAAAGTCCCGCACCCGCGCGGCGGCTTTCTGGAAGTCACGGCCCCAATTCCGCCCCATATGAAGGCCACCTTTGCCTACTTCGGCTTTACGGCCCCGAAGGGAGCCTAAGGGCATGGCGGCGATTGATCTCATTCTGTTCGATGTCGATGGCACGCTGGTCGATAGCCAGCACACGATTGTCGCCTGCATGGAAGCGGCCTTCGCCCGGCATGGGTTGCCGGTCCCGGACGCGGCGGCGGTGCGCCATACGGTCGGGCTGGCGCTTGCCGAAGGGGTGGCGCGGCTGTTGGCGCAGGACCCGGCCTTAGCCGAGGTCGATCCTTATGCCGTGGCCGAAACCTATAAAGAAGCCTATCTCGCCCGCCGCACCGCCACCCCGCCGCCGCCGACCGACCCGCTCTATCCCGGCACGCAAGCGCTGTTGGATCGGCTGCTGCGGCAGGAACGCTTGATGGGCGTCGCCACCGGCAAAAGCAACCGGGGCGTTTCGGTATTTCTGGATACCCACGGCTTTCATAAGCATTTCGTGACCCATCAAACGGTCGATACTGCCCCCGGCAAGCCCGATCCGACGATGATCCGGCAGGCCGCCGCCGAAGCGGGAACGGTTCCGGCGCGGGTGCTAATGATCGGCGATACGGTCTATGATATGCAAATGGCGCGGGCGGCGGGGGCGATGGCGCTGGGGGTCGACTGGGGCTACCACGCCCCAGAGGCGCTGACGGCGGAGGGCGCGCGCGCTATTCTCAAATCCTGGGACGATCTCGACCCCTATCTGACGTAACCGGACGGAGAAGGCCATGATGGACGAACGCCCCGTATTAAGCGGCCCCGCCCGAAAAGAGCCGAGCGCGCCGAAACCGCCGCGGCCCCCACGCTCCTGGTTGAAAACCGGGCTGTTGATCGCGGGCGGCGGCGTTGGGCTGGTCGTGGTCGGCGTCGGCGGTCTTCTCTTCCTCGTCGATCCCAACGATCACCGCGACCGGATTGCGGCGGAACTGCAAGCGGCGACGGGCCGGGCGGTGACGCTGGCGGGGCCGATTACCCTCACGCGCTCGCTGTCCCCCTCCTTGGTGGTGGAAGGCGTTACGCTCGCCAATATGCCCGGCGGCTCCCGCCCGCAAATGGCGACGATCGGGCGGCTCGAAGTGCAAGTGGCGCTGGTGCCGCTGATTCTGGGCGGGCGACTTGAGGTCGAAAAACTGGCGCTCAGCAAAGCCGATATTCTGCTGGAGACCGACGCCAAGGGCCAAGGCAATTGGGTGTTTAGCCCCGAGCCGTCCCCCGCGGTCGCGCAGAGCGGCAGCGCCGCCCCGTCGGTCCCGAAAAGCGGCGGCGGAGCGGGAAACCTGCCGATCTTGAAGGAAGTTTTGGTCAGCGATAGCCGTGTGGTTTACCGCAGCGGCAAAACTCAACAGCGGCTTGATCTTAACCGGCTCGGCTTCGCTCTGCCCGATGGTGGCAAGCCGGTGCCCGTGGCAATCAAGGCGGCGTTGAATGATGCGCCCTTTGATCTTGCGGGGGAAATCGGCGCGCTCGCCAGTCTGGTTGCCGCCGAAGGCGCTTATCCGGTGAAGCTGAAGGGCCAAGTGGCGGGGCTGGATCTGGAAGCGGCGGGAACGCTTGGCCTTGGCAAGCAGCAGGGTCAAGCGGACGGCACGCTAACGCTTTCGGGCGAAAGCCTAACCAGTTTGAAGAAAGCCGCCACCGGCTTCGGTATCGCCTCGGCGGACTGGCCGGACAAGTTGCCGAAGTTTACCCTCACGGCGCAGGCGGCGCTCGCCGCCGACAAGCTCACGCTTACCCGCGCGGTTCTGACCACGGGCAAGACGGAAGCAACGGCGACGGGGACCGTCAATCTCGCCGGA
>NZ_JBILQX010000305.1:0-11279 GCF_044372965.1 Elstera sp.
GAATCATTGCTAAATCCTCAAATTATCTCCGGACCGCGCCCCCCCACCGCAGGGGCGTTAACAGCGGCATTATGGGCATGCGTTCAGCGCTGCTAAAAAACTGTCACTTTTTGCTTGCGGGGACCGAGCGCATGTTTTAGAAACCCGCTCACGCCAGTTGGGCCGGAAACGGTTCTGTCGGCACCCAGAAGTTTCGGGGCTATAGCTCAGCTGGGAGAGCGCTACAATGGCATTGTAGAGGTCAGCGGTTCGATCCCGCTTAGCTCCACCAAACAAATCAAGGGGTTAGCAGCATAAAGCGGCTAACCCCTTTTTGCTGTGTCACCACGCTAAGAAAAATCGTGGAATGTCGCGCGCTAAACGATTTGAGTACCGTACGGCGCGTAATATAGTCGTTTTTTTTGGGATGCTACGGCAGCATCTCGAACGCGCCGCAAGAGCATTAGAGACTTCCCGCCAGCAGAGCTTTTGAACCGCGCCGGGTTTGCCGGAGACCGTTTGGTTTAAGTTATGCCGCCACTGCTGGCGCGTCCAGCATGCCATAGTATCGTTCTTCGGCCTCGGCTGGCAGTATGTTGCCTATGGGCTCCAGAAGGCGTCGGTTGTTGAACCAGTCGCCCCATTCCAGCCTTGCAAACTCCAAGGCTTCGAAGCTTCGCCACGATCTTCGCCGATTGAGAACCTCGGCCTTGTAAAGCTCGTTGATCGTTTCGGCGAGAGCGTTGTCGTAGGACCAGTCAAGCCGACCAGCCGGGCGACGCTCGATAGTCTGCGCGCCGACGGTATCCACGACGTGATGCAGACCAGCGACAACCGGACCAGGACCATGGCCCCAGCATGACGCTGCTCAAGGGCGATCCCGCCGGGATCGTTTACGCCCGCATGCTGAGCCGGGTGACAATGCGCAACATACGCCAGAATCTGGCTTTCGCCTAAAATGCAATCGGCATCCCGGTCGCGGCTGGGGTTCGGTGGCCCACCATCGGCCTGCTCCTCAGCCCGATGGTCGCGGCCCTGGCGATGTCGCACAGATCGGTTTCCGTCATCGCCAATGCCCTGCGTCTTCGGGCGGCGCGGCTTTGACTGATCAGGTCGGGATCGGCACTGCGCCGGGCCGGTGAGCCGGGCCGGCGCCGGTCCCGCCTATTTCGCGTTTTTTGCCAGCCACGCCTGCATGCTGGCGATCTCCCGTTCCTGGGCAGCAATGATCGCGGTCGCCAGCTTCTGGTTTTCCGGATCTTTGCCGTACTTGAGGATGATTTTCGCCGCGTCGATCGCCGCCTGATGGTGGGGGATCATGCCACGGACGAAATCGATGTCCGCGTTGCCACTGTAGGTGACGCCCATGTCGTGCATCATCTTCACATGGGCCTGCTTGAAGGCGACGGTCGCCGGGCTGTCGCCGGGGGCCGGCATCATGTCCTTCATCATCTTCTGCATCATGGCCGGGTCCATCCCGGTACCCATGGGCGTGCCACCGGAGGGCATCGTCCCGGACCCATGCGTGCTGCCATGGCCGCCGGGCTGGGTTGACTGCGCCTGCACGGGCGCAGACAAGGCGACGGCCAGCAGGCCGACAGAAACATATGTCGTGAACAACTTCATTGGAAATCTCCTTAGCGTGGGGTTGGGGTCAAAAAAAGGGATCAGTTGAATTTTCCCTGGGCGGTCTTGCCGTCTGGCAAAGAGAGCTGGACCGCGCCCTTCGGGTTCGCGGGCAGCGGGACGGACGCCGTCCCGGTCAGGCGGTTGCCGTCGGCGGGGGACAGCACGATGCGCTGTGCCTTGCCATCGACAACCAAAATAGCTGTGCCTCGGAAACCTGCGGCGGGAACGGGCTGATTGCCGCTATCGGTGACAAACACATCGACCGTGGCGGCGCGGGCGACCAGTTCGACGTGATACGCCCCTGCGTCCACGGCCATGCCGCCATTCGGGCCTTTGGTCGGCTCGTGCGCGCGGACCGGGCCGGCCAGCAGGACCAGGGCCAGCAGGGGAAATGTCAGTCGGGGAAGGATCGATCGTTTCATGTGAAGTCCTTTCGGTGTGAGAAGGTCAGAACGCTTCGGGCGGGCGGGCCGCCTGCCGTGGAAAATCGGCTGCGTTGCGTGCGGTCGCATCTGCCTGCAACCGGTCCAGGGCTCTCCCGCCAAACCGCAGGAACAGGGCCGGTGTCAGGACTGCGTCCAGCAGCGTGGCGCTGACCAGCCCGCCAAAGATCGTCACCGCGACGGGATGCAGGATTTCCTTGCCGGGTGCGCTGGCATCGATCAGCAGCGGCACCAGCGCCACCCCGGCAGACAGGGCCGTCATCAGGACCGGCGTCATACGCTCCAGTGAGCCCCGGAGCACCAGGTCGCGCCCGAAGGGCACCCCCTCATGCAGCGCCAGATTGATGTAGTGGCTGATCTTCAAGATGCCATTGCGCGCCGCAATCCCGGTCAGGGTGATGAACCCGATCATCGAGGCGACCGACAGGGGCTGTCCGGCCAGCCACAGCGCCACGACGCTGCCGATCAGGGCCAGCGGCACGCTGCCCATGATAATCAGCGCCAGCACCGTCGAGCGGTAGCGGCTGTAGAGAATGACGAAGATCATCAGGAGCGACAGGACCGACAGGGCACCAATCGTGCGGGTCGCATCCTCCTGGGCCTGGAAGGTCCCTTCAAGACTCGTAAAATACCCAGGCGGCAGGGCCGCGGTTGTAATCTCGCGCCTGATATCGGCGACAATCCGGGCCATGTCGGCCGCACCATCCGAATTGGCCAGCACCACCACCCGTCGCCTGCCGTTTTCGCGCAGGATCTGGTTCGGACCATCCGTCTCGCGGACGTCGGCGATCTGGCGCAGGGGCACCCGGCCCGACGGGGTTTCTACCAGCAGGTCGCTGAGGCCCTGCGTGGTCCGGCTCTGGTCGGAAAGACCCAACACGACATCAAACCGCCGACTGCCATCAACGAGCCGCGACACGGTCTCGCCGTTCGACAGCCGCCCAAGCTGGCGGATAAGGTCTGCTGGTGTCACGCCGTAAAGCGCGGCCCGGCCATAGTCGACGGTGATTTCCAGCTGCGGAACGCGGACCTGTTTTTCTACCTGGAGATCAACCACGCCCGGAATGGACTCCATCCTTGTCCGCAGTTGTTCTGCGATGCCGCGTAGCGTATCCAGGTCCTCGCCATAGAACTTCAGTGCGATCTGGGCGCGCACGCCGGACAGCATGTGGTCGAGCCGGTGCGATATCGGCTGACCGATATTGATCGCCATGGGGAGGACGGCCAGACGTGCCCGAATGTCGGCCACGATTTCGGTCTTTGGCCGCCCCCCAGGCTTCAACTCCACATCGATTTCAGAGGAATGGACGCCCTCTGCATGTTCATCAAGCTCGGCGCGCCCGGTGCGGCGGCCGACCGCCACGACCTCGGGAACCTCCATAACCAGACGCTCTGCAATCAACCCCACCCGGTGTGATTCCGCCAGTGAGATGCCAGGATTGAACAGGGTGTTGATAGTCAGCGTGCCCTCGTTGAACGGCGGCAGGAAGGACCGGGGCAGCCACGTCGCCGCTATGCCCGCTCCCGCGACGGAAAACGCCGCCAGCACCATCAACAGCCTTGTGTGGGCGAACCCCCACAGCACCAGGGCACGGTTGCCGCGCTTCAGGACGCGGACCAGTGCGCCCTCATGCGCAGCATCCAGCCGTTTCAGACCCGGCAGCAGGTAGTACGCCATGACCGGAGTCAGGGTGATCGAAACGACCAGGCTGCACAGGATGGAGATGATGTAGGCCTGGCCCAGCGGTGCAAACAGCCGCCCTTCGATGCCGGACAGGGCGAACAGCGGCACGAAGACCAGGACGATGATCAGGGTCGCATAGACGATGCCGGAGCGAACCTCCTGGCTCGCCGACACCACCACATCGAATACGGAACGCGGATTGCCAGCTTCCCGGTTCTCGCGAAGCCGGCGGAAGATGTTCTCGACATCGACAACCGCATCGTCAACCAGTTCGCCAATTGCGATCGCAAGGCCACCCAGCGTCATCGTGTTGATCGACAGACCCAGAAGGTGGAACACGATCGCCGTGACCAGGATCGAGACCGGAATCGCCGTCAGGGATATTGCAGTGGTGCGGACATTCAGCAGAAAGGCGAACAGCACGATGGCAACGACTGCAACCGCCTCCAGCAGGACGGTTTCGACATTCCGGATCGACGTTTCGATGAAGGTGGCCTGCCGGAACAGAATCGTATCCGCGCGCACGCCTTGCGGCAGGGTTGCGGTCAGCCCGTCCAGCGCCGCCGTGACCGTGGCCGTCAACCTTGTGGTGTCGATGTCCGGCTGTTTCTCGATCGAAACGATGACTGCCGGCCGTCCCATATAGCCAGCCTCGCCCCGTTTTAGGCGCGGCGCATACGTGACCTCGGCGATCTGGCGCAGCGTGACCGTACCAGCGCCGGTCCCGGTGACCACCAGCGCCCGCAGATCATCCAGCCGTGTCGTCTGCCCGATGTTGCGGATAAGGAACTCACGCGCATACTGGTCGGTGTAACCGCCGCCTGAATTGGTCCCGAACTGTGACAGTGCCGCTTCAACCTGATCGAGCGTGACGCCAAACGCCCGCAGCGCTGCCGGGTTTGGTGCAACCCGGAACTGGCGCACCTCGCCGCCGATCGGGATCACCTGGGCAACGCCTGGAATGGTGAGCAGCCGGGGCCGGATCACAAAATCAGCAATCTCGCGCACATCCATGGGTGACACACCATCCGGTGCCGTCACCGCGACCAGCATGATCTGCCCCATGATCGAAGAGACCGGTCCCATCTGGGGCGTGACGCCCGGAGGCAGCTGGTCACGGACCAGTGTCAGCCGTTCGGCAATCTGCTGGCGGTTGCGCCAGATATCCGTGCCCCAGTCGAATTCCACATAGACGATAGACAGGCCGGTGCCGGAGACGGAGCGGACCCGGGAAACGCCGGGCAGGCCGTTCATCTGCGTCTCGATCGGGTAGGTGACCAGCTGTTCGACCTCGGGCGGCGCCAGCCCTTCGGCCTCGGTCATGACGGTGACAGTCGGACGGTTCAGGTCGGGGAAGACATCGACCGGTAGCCGTGTCGCCGTGAATGCGCCCCACAGGACCAGCGCCGCCGCGATTGCGATGACAAGCAGCCGGTTGCGCAGGGATTGTGTAACCAGGAGGGTGAACATGGTTGGCCTCATCGCACCTGGTTGAGAAGTTCGGCACCCTGCGTCACGACCCGTTGGCCCGGTTCAAGCCCGGCCTGCACCAGGACCCTCGTGCCATCGAGCGGCTCGGTCCGGACCTCGCGCGACACAAACCGCTCCGCCGCGACATGCTCCCAAACTAGGTTCTGGCCGTTTGCGCCGCGTAGGACACTGGCACGGGGCACCGCGATGCCGTCATGGGCCTCGGCTGTTGTGGCAAGGACCGTCACAAGCTGACCAGCCCGGAGCCGGGCCGAGTTTCCTTGGATCGCGAAATGCACGGGAACGGCCTGCTGCACGGCAACAAGCCCTGCCCCGCGCCAGACAAGCTCAAGACTCCGCCCATCCGGGAGCCGGGCTGTCGCGCCCTCCGCAACCGGCACGGGATCATGGCTCAGCGCCTCGACCCACAGCCGGTCGGGATCGGCAATCCGGAAGATGACAGCATTGGGCTCGGCAATCTGGCCGGCCACGGCATAGGTCGCGGCGACCACACCCGCGACCGGTGCCACAAGCACTTCAGCCGTGCGCCGGACCGTATCGAGCCGCCGTCGGCGCTCCTGGAGTCCCGCCAGTTCCATCCGGGTATCTTCGATCTGTGCCCGTGCCACAACGTCCGGGATCGCCTGGAGGCGTTCGAGACGGCGGCGGACAATTGCAATCTGCTGGTCCAGCTCGCCGGCGCGCTGCTGCACGTCGGACGCATCAATCGCCTGAAGCGACGCCTCGACACGGGCCAGTATTTCGCCAGCCCTAACGACGGTTCCGAGCCTCGGGAAACCACCCGGTGGCGCCACCAGCCGCCCTGCGACCGCAGCCACCACCACCCCGCTCGCATCGGGATCGGGAATGATCCGCCCGGGCAGTTCCAGGATACGGGGATGCCGGGCCGGGTCCGCCACAGCCGTCCGGATGCCAAGAATCCGCTGAGCGGATTTCGGGACAAAGACCGAGCCATCGGGCAAGCGCATCGCCTGGTCGCGAATCTGCGGGCCGGGTGGGTCAGCGGGCTGGGCAAGCGCAGGCAGCGCTGCGATCAGCACCAGGAACACTGCGATACTGGCCGCATGCGCCATCTGCGCCTTGCGCCGGGCGATAAGACCCATCACCAGCAGACCGGCAAGGAACCCGAGTCCCCACACCAGCAGCGTGGGCATCACGCCACCATCGGCCAGGCGACCGGCTCCTTGTTCCAGCGTGGGGCCAACCCCGGACGGTCCCTTACCGGTCTGGGCAGGGGTAGCCTGTACCTCTGGAATCATCAGCGTGGTCGTCAGAATATCGACCGTTTCACCTTGGGTGATCGTGAAGATCAGATCATGTGCCCCGGGCGTTTCCGTCCATGGTGCGGTTAACCGGAACAGGCCTGCACCGGTAGGCGTCGCGATGATCGTCCCAGATGGCGTCTCGGCCTCAATCGCCGCCCCTTCGACCGGGGCGTTCTCCGCAAAACTGTCCAGCCAAATATCAAGTCCGCCATCGCGGGTGACGGCCACCAGCTCGAACACGGCGGATGCTGAATCGGTGCGCGGGGCGGCAGAAATGGAGACTTCGGCAGGTTTGGGGCCATGATCATGGCCTTCGTGCGCAAGGGCTGGCGCAACAAGCACCATAAAGGCCGCAACCCACGCGGCGGCTGGCGGAATCAGCATCGGATTAATTCTTTCGGTCTGGTCGGTCGCACGGGCCGCGCGGAAAGCGCGACCGGGTCAGGTCTTCAGACGAAAGATCGGGGGGGTTCCGGCAGGGCCTCGGGTACGGCATCCGGTCCCGGCCCCGCAATGCGGGCTGCCGTATCGGAACCAGACGGGAAGCGGTCGGCGAACGTTTCTGTTAGAGGCAGGGCGGACGGGCAGCACCCCATGCCGCTACAGCATGAGCTGTTGCAGAGCCGGTCTGTAGACCCGGAATCCGGGGCTGTCAGCTCCGACAGCAGGTCTTTGAAACCAGAAACGGCCTCTGCCCAGCCTGTGCTGTCAGTCAGGGACAGCCCCCTAAGGGACAGCACCCTAGGTGCGCTCACTTGCCCAGCGGGGTCCGCCGTGATGCCTGGGTTTGCCTGATGTCCGGGATGGGCCTCTGCCCCCGATGGCACAAGGCCAAGCATTGCGCTGAACAGCACAATCACAAGCCAGAATGCCAGACGGGGTATCCAGTGTTTCATACGAACCTCAGAAGCCGCATCTTATCTACACGAAGAATAAAGGCAGGGTAAAGGCGGCAGCTGATCCGGCAGCCTTACCCGCCCCATCCTCTCCAACCGCGCGGGCGGGGATGGTTCCGGTTCGGGCTGTGCCGATGATGCGCGTGGATCTCGGCTATCTGCCTGGGTGAGCCATGGGAATACCCAAAAAATGAAGCGTGAATACCCCCTCTCCTCCCGAACCTGTCGAAGGATGGCGAGTGGAGATAGGCCCCATCTAGTAAAGAATAACCGTCATTGATCATCCTTCGACGGGGCGCGGGGCCGACAAAGTCGTAATCTTGGAGGACAGCAGGGGCACCTACGCCGATCCGTGGCCAGAGGTCGCGGGACGGGCGACAGGTGGGCGCCATGGGCGCGCTTATGGAAGCACGATTTACACGCCGAATGTCTTTATGCTATCTCATGAAGCATGAGTGCAGAACTGAAGATTACTGTGGCCGACCAGGAGTCGTTCCCAAACGCGGACCATAGCCGCGCGGTCGATCAGGCGCGTAAGCCATGGTCCGCTCCCGTCCTGATGGTATCCTCCATCGAGGCCGTCACACAGAACGCCGCCAATACCGTGTCTGATGGCACGGGCAATTTGTATTCCTGAGCACCTCGCGCGGAGGTCCTTCGGGCATCAGCCCGCGCTGCGCGCGCGCCACTAGCTTGGACATGTATTCAGCGTACGAACTGCCATCATGAGCGCGTTCGCAGGCTTCGTGTGTCTTGGGGCCGACATGCCGCCGGGGACAGCGGAACGGCTCTCAAAGGCCCTGGAGAGCAAAGGGCTCGGCAAGGCGGTGGTGCGCCGCTTCGACCAAGGCGTGTTCGTTTTCCGTCAACGCCTCCTTTCGCCGGAAGACCGCTACGAGCGGCAACCTTGCGTGGGCGCTGAAGGGCAAATCCTGTCGATGTTCGATGGTCGCCTCGATAACCGGCGCGAAGTGTTGGACGCGCTCGGCCTGCACAGCCCATCGCATCTTCCTGTTCCCGATGGTGAGATCGTTCGGACAGCCTACGAGCGCTGGGAAGAAGACGCCGTGCCCCGCCTCCTCGGCGAGTTCGCATGGGCCGTATGGAATGCCCGTGATGGGCGGCTCATGCTGGCGCGTGACCACAGCCAAAACCGTGCTCTGTTTTTCAGCAACGGCGATGGCTTCGCCGCCTTCTCTACCGGTTATCGGCCGCTGCTCGCGCTGCCGCAAATTCCGCGCGACGTTGATGAACTCGCCATTGCCGACCTGCTCCTAACCAGTCCCGACGAGAGTGGACGGAGCTTTTACAAGGCCATTTCGTGGGTCGGGGCCGCCGAGCGCGTGTTAGTGACCGCCTCAAGCCTGCGCCGAGACCGGTTCTGGGAGCCAGCGCCGCGCCCGATGTTACGCCTGCCAAGCGATGCGGATTATTTGGAAGCCGCGCGCGGTGTTTTCGAGGAGGCCGTCGCCTGTCGGTTGCGCGTCGCAGGCCCTGTCGTGTGCTCGGTCAGCGGCGGGCTGGATTCGAGCGCAGTTGCCGCGACCGCCGCCCGCCGCGTGGCACCGAGCATGGTGCAAGGGCTGTGCATCGTGCCCGTCGCGGGAGCCTATCTGTCCGTTCGGGCACATGAGTATGCTGACGAGCGTCCCTTCGTCGCCGCGCTGGCCGTGCAGCACCCGAATCTCCAGGTCGAATATTTGGAATCCGCCGAGGTCCGGCCCTTTGAACTGGACCCACGGCAACTCTTCCTGGAGGCTGGCGCGCCCCTCCGGGCACCGTCGAACGCCGCCTGGTTCCTCCCCATGCTACACCGCGCAGCCGACCTGGGCGCAACGACGATCCTGAGGGGTGATCTTGGCAATCTTACCTTCAGCGCCGAAGGTTTCACGCAGCTCTCAGCCCTACGCCAGCGCGGCGCTTGGCTGACGTTGGCGCGCGAGTTCGCCGCGCTGAGGCGGACTTTGCCGTCGTCCAGTTGGCGAGCCCTGGCGCGGTATCAGTCCCTGGAAATGTTGCCGGATCGCGTGCGGGCAGAACTGCGCCGGATGCGACGCCATCGAAACCCATTCCGCTCCCCCAATCCCGTATTTCTCAACCCGGACTTCGTCCAGGACGCTGGCCTCGGCGAGCGAAACAGGCACCATGGCATCGCGAGGAGGGATTTCTGGACGGCGAACGGCCTGGCCTCCCTCCTGCGCTATGTTTTGCTGCGCTCACGCATGCAGGGAGAATCGTCCGCAGCGTTGCGGAACATGACCGGCGTCACCTCGTCCGACCCTTTCTCCGACCGCCGAGTCATTGACTTTTGCCTGTCGTTGCCGCCCGACCAATTTCTTCGAAACGGGGAATGGCGACGGCTGGCCCGTTGCGCTTTCGCCGATCGGTTGCCGGCCGAAATCATCGAAAATCGGAAGCGCGGCGCACAGAATACTGACTGGCATACGCGCCTAACGCCTTATCGCCCGGCTCTGGCGGCGGAGTTGGAGCGGTTGAGCAGCTCTGCCTTGGCCACGCGCATTCTCGACGTGCCCCGGATGACGCGCATTCTTGCTGGTTGGCCCGACGACCCCCGCGCCATCGAGGACGACGGTCAATTATACCGCGTGAGTCTGTTGCGCGCGCTGCATGTCGGCCAGTACCTAAGCTGGATTGAGGGCGGAAACCGATAAGATTTGCTTAGGCATACCCAAGCCTCGCCATAACCTTGGCGTGGTCGCGTTCGATTTGATCCGCCTGGGCAGGGGTCAGCGTGTCCCGCCAACCGCCCGCGATACCCCGTCGGAAGAACCGCACGGCCTTGAGGGGGCGCTCGTGAAAACCATACTGCTCCTCGGCGGCGAACAAGGCATCGAACCGCGTCGCCGCGACGGCGCGTTCGACCGCCTCACGCTCTGCGGCCCAGCCCAGGTAGCGGGCGACCCTCAGCAGCGCGCCCGCTGCGTCGACGGTCATGTCCTCGTACCGCAACAGCAGGGGGGGCGGCATCCCTGGCGCATCCAGCCAACTCTCCACATGCGCGCTCCAGGTGAGCAACCGCTGCGCCAGTTGGGTCTTGCCCCGTTTCCCGCCGCGCGCCAACGTCGCTTCTGGCGCGGCCAGGGCGGTGATGGCCTCATCTACGGTCATGCCCAGATGGGCGGCCAGGGATACGGCTACATCGCGCGGGTCACGCGCGATGTAGAGGGTGCCTAATGTCAAAGCTGGCGGGAATAGCGGTTCCCCTGCGGACGTCAGCGTCCAGGCGTCGTGTACTTTGCGGAGCTGTGGCGCAGCGTGCCGGCGCGCTTCGAGTTCGTAGAAACATGGCCGCAGCGCTTCGGCCTCCTCGTCCGTGAGGTCCGCGGAATCGACATCCAGAAGCAGATCAAAGGGACTCCGGTTGCTGGCTATCGGGGCAAAGCCAACCTTGGCGGCGAAGTCTGGCGGCGCGCCGTCCCGGCTCAAGCTGCTCAACGCCAGCCGAAGCCATGTATTGCCCGACTTAGGGTAAGAGGCCAGCCAGTGATATCCGCTCATGATCTCCCGCCAAGATTGCGCGCAGTATGGCGGGCGACAAGCAGGGAGACTGTGGCGTCCAACGCTCCCAGGTCGGGCATCCGCGCCAGCCGGAACGACGGCAGCGCCGCGATGCGCAGGAGCGCGGACATCAGCGCCGCGCGCTGTCCCATGCGGATGGCGGCCCCCCGGCGGTAGACCGCGCCCACCAAATCGTCCAGCGCCATGCCGCCGTGTAACGGGGTAAAACCCGCGTGGCGCGGGTCCGACGCCATCATCAGATGGTAAATTGCGGCAAGCGGCAGGGGCTCTGGCGAAAACCCATCTTCGACCGGCAGGTGGAATTTCTCCAATTGGGCGCGACTGCGCTCCAGCCCGTCGGCGCGCAGGCCCA
>NZ_JBILQX010000114.1:0-11246 GCF_044372965.1 Elstera sp.
CTGCAAACCATCGCGCAGTTTAAATCCGTGCGCGATTACTACAATACCGCCATCGTTCCCAAGATTCGCGGCACGCAGGATTTGAAGCTGACGCATCTGCACGCGAACGATCCCAAGGGCGTGCCGATCCCGGCCACCTTCATGCTCGATATGTCCGGGCGCTTACAAGATAAGGGTGTCAGCCTGTCTTTCTACAGCCCCTACCCTTTCCCGGAACGCGCAGGCCGCAAGACCGACGATTTCCAGAAAGCCGCCTGGGACCAGTTTTTGAAAACGCCGGATACGCCGTATATTCAGCGCGACACGGTGAACGGTAAGGAAGTTGTCCGTGTCGCGGTGGGCGACCGGCTGGGGGAAGCTTGCGTTGCTTGCCATAATTCCCATCCGCAGTCGCCCAAGAAAGATTGGAAAGCAGGCGATGTGCGCGGCGTGTTCGAGATCCAAACCGTGATCGACGATCAACTGGCGCGCGGGCATAGGCTCACGTATGGCGTGCTGGGCGTCGTTCTTCTCGGCGGGCTCGCCGTTCTACTCGTGTCCTTGCTCTCAACCCGCGCCGTCGCCCGGCCTTTGCTCGCGATGGGGGCAGCGGTCAATCGGCTCGCGCGCGGGGAGCGGCAGCTCAATCTTGCGAAAGAATCGGAACGGGCGGATGAAATCGGCGGCCTTGCCAAAGCCTTGCAGGGCTTCGGCACGGCGCTGGAGCAGCAGGAAGCGCACGAAGCCGCCGAACGCGAGGAGATGGCGCGCAAAGCCGCCCGGCAAGCCGAACTTGAAAGCCTCACCCAGAGCTTTGATACAGCGGTGAGTTCGCTGCTGGGCAAAGTCCATTCGATGACCGACCAGTTGCACTCTGCGGCGGGCACGATGACCAGTACCGTCCAGCACGCCAATAGCGCCTTCACCAGCATTGCGGGCAGTACCGAGCAAACCCACGCCAATGTGGAAGCCACCGCAGGCGCGGCCGAAGAGCTTTTCGCCTCAAACGCCGAAATCGCGGGCCGCGTGCGCGACGCCCTCACCATCAGCCGCAGCGCCGTGGCTGAAACCGAAACCGCCGATAAGCATATCGTCGGCCTTGCCGAAACCGTGGAGCGGATTGGGGCTGCGGGTCAACTCATCAATGATATCGCCAGCCAGACCAATTTGCTGGCGCTGAACGCCACCATCGAAGCCGCCCGCGCCGGGGAAGCGGGGAAAGGCTTTGCCGTGGTTGCGAGTGAGGTGAAGGCTCTTGCCACCCAAACCGCCCGGGTGACGGAGGAAATCGCCGCCCAAATCGCCGCCGTCCGCACCGAAACCGGCAGCGCCGCCGCCGCCGTGCGCGAAGTTGGCCACGTTATCCAGTCGCTCGAACGCCTCGCCGCCGATATTTCCGGCTCGGTCGAACAGCAGGGCGCGGCGACGGGGGAAATCGCCCGCCAGATGCAGGAAGCCGCCAACGGTACCCGCGCGGTGGCCGAAGAAATGAGCGCCGCCACCGGTACCGTCGATGCCGCCCGTCAAGCCTCCTCGGTCGTCCACGATTCGGCGGCGAACCTCACCAGCGAAAGCCAAAGCCTGCGGGGGACGGTAGAACGGTTTCTCGCAGGGGTTAGGCGGGGGCATTAGAGCGGCTGACGGGGGCGTAAGCGAACGTGCCAAACTAAACGCCTCTGGCCCGCAAGGACACCTCTTGATAGAAAAACTTACCGGAACTCTGCCCGGCGCGTGGAATAGCGTTGACCCACGGGGATCAGGATCGAAGGAATAGGGATATGCGGGCAGCGTTAAGAATGGTTGGCCTGGGGCTTCTGTGGTCCTTGGGCTTAGCCGCGCCTAGCCTCGCCCAATCGGTGCCGAATATCACCTTGGAGCAAATGATCGGCACTGGCCCGAACCGCGGGGCGTTGGAGATCAGCAACACGGGATACGTCCCTCGCACTCCGGACGACCCGAAACTGGCTAACGCCATCGCTACGCTCGACGGCCAGGCGCGCACGGATTTGGATCGAAAACTCCTCGCCAACCTTTACGCGCTGCGGGCTCAAACTTACCGACTTAAAGAAGTCGACAAAGCGGAAGCCGATTTCGATACATCTCTCAGGATTATTTCGGGCAACGACCCTAGAACCCTTCAGCCCGCGCGCGACGATCTTATCCAGCGTAAAGCACTGTATTTGAGCAATCTTGGTGGAACGGCAACCGACAAAGCTATCGGCCTGTATCGACAAGTTTTCGATGCGTTTGATCCCGCAAGCCTGGCCGCGTATCAGTCCTATGCCCTCGAAAACCAAGCGTTACAGATTTATGCACGCACGGCGATTACCTTGACCGAACTCAGTTTTGCTCAGGGGCGACCGGATGAGGCCAGAGCTTGGGTGCAACAAACCCTGGCAAAGATCGGCCCGCTTCCGTCACCCCTGGCACGCGAACAGCTACTCGCGGTTCTCTATTCTTTCGGCGCCGGGCTTGCCGCACGCGGTCCCGCCGAGCAGGCGGAGGCTCTGACGGTTTTCGATCAGGTGCTGGCGCGCGGGAAAACCGCCCTCTCCGGCGACCGCTATCAATGGCTCGCGCAGTCGCTTATGGCAAAAGGGCTGCTGTTGCGTCAAATGGGGCGACGCGATGAAGCGGCGGCGGTTGAGGCGGAGTTGATCGATACCTATAACGACGATACGGATTTGGTCGTCGCCCGTGCCGTTCTGGTAACAAAATTCACGCAAACGAAGGAAAAAGCGGCGAGCTATGCCTCCCCCCGCGCCCTCGCGGATGCTTACGAGGCGCTAGCGGCAGAGTATGAACCGAAACTTCAGCGCCCCCGTTCCATCGTTAATAGCCCAGCGGCGCCGCTCGCTCTGGCAATTGCTGAGATCCGGCTTCAGCAGACCGCAACCCTCGGCACGCTTCTGCCACCGCCGCTGCAAGAGATCATCCGGGTTGGTCGATCTGCCGTTGATTTAACGAAGGGGGCCTCTGGGCCGACCACCCTACCCCTCTTGCTCTCGGGCTATTTTACCCTCGCCAATGCCTATGGTGCCACCGGCCCCCTGGGGGCTGCGCCCGCGCTTCAACAACTCGATCATATGGCCGAAGCATTGGAAGGGCGGGACGGCCCGATGCCGGACAGGTTTAAACTCATTGAGCTTTTGCTTCGGCGTAACGTCATCACCCAGTGGCTTCCCGGCGAGACACAACAGCTTGAGGCGATTGCACAAGAGGCGCAGGCGCGCTTCGGGGCGAGCGAAGACCCGCAAATTCGCCAATTTCTCGGCCTACTCAACCCAGCGCAGTACCCCCGCAAACCCTAACGCTGTGGGCGGAGATAAAATAACAAGCGGCGTTGATCGGCGGCGAGAAGGGCGAGAGCAACCATTTCCGCCGCAGTCGTCAACAGGGGGGCCGCGAACGCGCTGGGGGCGATCATTGCGAGAGCCGCCCAGGTCAACACCGCCCCGCCCGCGCAGGAGAGCAAGAGGGCAATCAGGGTGAGGCTCGGCAGCAGTCGCGGCGGCAGCCAGGGGAGAAGCGGCTGGCCGCGTCCCAACCGCCGGGCGGCAACAAGCGTGAGCACCGCCCCAACAAAGGCCACGATCAAACAATAGTGATCCAGCCAGTGGGCGAGCGATAGGCGACCATCGAGTCCACCTTCGGGCAAAACGGCGCTTCGCAGGTTCATCGTGAGAATGATCAAGAGCAGCGCGGTAAACATAAGCCCGGCACTGGCGCGAAGCTGGCGCGGGGCTTGGGCGTGGGTCATCGCCTGGGCATAGTGCCGAGGGGGGCCGAACCCGCGCAGAAAACCGTCGTCTATCCCGCCCTTGCGCTCCAGCGCCTCGGAAAAATGATCTTGAAGTTCCGCCGTCACTTGGGATGCTAACTGGGGGTCGAAGGCCAGGGCCTGCTGAACCTCCCCAAGGTAGGCGCGCGCGGTGTCGGGCAGGTCAAGACCCGGCGCGGTCATTTCGGCGACGGCGCTAAGAGGGCTTCGACGGCCCCGGCAAAACTGGCCCAGCGCCCGCGCCGATCAGCCAAAGCGGCTTCCCCCGCCGCCGTCAGCGCGTAGAGCCGCCGCTTGCGCCCCGTTGGTGATTGGCCCCAACGGCTGACCAGCAGGCCCGCCCCTTCCAGCCGGTGCAGGGCCGGATAAATCGTGCCTTCGGGCAGATCGAAAGTGCCGCCGCTGCCCGCTCGAATGGTTTCGATAATCGCATAACCATGCGCCTCGCCGCTCCGCAGCGCCGAGAGCAGGATGGTATCCAAATGACCTTTGAGCATTTCCGCGTCCATGCCCGGATCATAAGCCTAGGCTTGCTAGGGATCAAGAAACACATTATACCTAGCAACACGATACCTCGTTAAACTATGCTATGGAGATTAAGATGCCGCGTGGCCCCTCAATACTGGTGCTGTCAGGAGTGGCGTTAGGGGTGGGCACTGCCGCCGCCCTGCTTCTCGCCCCCAATTTAACCGAAGCCTTGCGCTGGATTATTCGCGGCACGGCCCGGTCGTCCTTCGCGCTGTTCCTGCTGGCGTTCATCGCCGCGCCGTTGCAAAGCCTGTGGCCGAGCCCTGCTTTTGCGAGTCTTGTGCGGTCGCGCCGCTGGTTCGGCCTAAGCTTTGCCCTGTCCCACGGGGTTCATGCTGTGGCGATTTACGGCCTCGCCCGGCATGATCCCGCGCTGTTTTGGACGCTCACCAATTTTGGTTCGGTCATCAGCGGCGGTACCGCCTATGGGTTTATCTTGCTGATGGTGCTGACCTCCTTCGACGGGGCGGCGCGCTGGCGGAACGGACGGCCGTGGCGCTGGCTGCACCGCTTCGGGCTTTGGTATCTGTTGCTCAGCTTCGCCGTCGCCTTCGGCAAGCGCGTGCCGGTCGATCCGGCCTATGGGATCGCCGTGGCGCTGATCCTGGTCGCCATCGGTCTGCGCGTCGGGGCCTTCTTTGCACAGCAGCGGACGAAGGCGGTAATTCTCGCGCAACGGTGATAGGATTTAGAGGTTTTTCCCCTTAGGAGATGAGCTATGCGCTCCTTATCGATCCTGGTTTCCGCCGCCCTTCTCGCCCTGTCCGCCGGGGCAATCGCCCAAACGCCGCTGCCGAACGGCATCCCCGGCACCCCGAAACTGGCCGCCCCCAAGCTCGAAGCCCCCAAAGTGGAAGCGCCCAAGGCCGATGTTTCCACTGCCGCTAAAACCGCCGCCCTTACGAAAGCCCTGCCCGGCCAAAATTTCACCGATCTGGCGTTGGCCGAAAAAGGTTGTGGCAAGGCCGGCGTGGTGTGGCTGAACCCGAACTCCGGCAAATCCTTCGAGCCCGGCAATCGCTACTTCGGCAAAACCAAAGACGGCGCTTACGCCTGCGCCGCTGACGCCGCCAAATCCGGTTTCGTCGGCGCGAAAAATAAGTTCTAACCCTTGCTCTTCCGGCGGCACGCCCGTATAAGGGGCGCACATAAAGGTATCTTTATGTCCTGATACATGCTTGCCCACCCCGAAGCAGGCCGTGCCGCCGGAAGGAAGATCATGAGCGCCGATTATAAAGTTAAGGATATGTCCCTGGCCGATTGGGGCCGTAAGGAAATCCGCATCGCCGAAACCGAAATGCCCGGCCTCATGGCCCTGCGCGCCGAATATGGCAAGGCGCAGCCGCTGAAGGGCGCGCGCATTGCGGGCTCGCTGCATATGACCATCCAAACGGCGGTTCTGATCGAAACCCTCACGGCACTGGGCGCGGAAGTGCGCTGGTCGTCGTGCAATATTTTCTCGACGCAAGACCAAGCCGCCGCCGCCATGGCCGAAGCCGGTATTCCGGTTTTCGCCTGGAAGGGCATGTCGGAAGAAGAATTCTGGTGGTGTATCGATCAGACCATTGAAGGGCCGAACGGTTGGCGTCCGAATATGGTGCTGGATGACGGCGGGGACCTTACGCTGGTGCTGCATCAGCGCTTCCCGGCGTTGCTCGATGATATTCGCGGCATTTCGGAAGAAACCACCACGGGCGTGCATCGCCTCTATGAAATGTCGAAAGCGGGCACGCTGAAGGTTCCGGCCATCAATGTGAACGATAGCGTCACCAAGTCGAAGTTCGACAATCTCTATGGGTGCCGCGAAAGCCTCGTCGATGGCATCAAGCGCGCCACCGACGTGATGATGGCGGGTAAGGTTGCCGTGGTCGCGGGCTATGGCGATGTGGGCAAGGGCTCTGCCGCCTCGCTGCGCAGCCAAGGCGCGCGCGTGATGGTGACGGAAGTCGATCCGATTTGCGCGCTGCAAGCCGCAATGGAAGGCTATCAGGTCGTCACCATGGAAGAAGCCGCCCCCTTGGGCGATATCTTCGTGACCGCGACCGGCAATATCGACGTGATCACCCTCGATCACATGCGCGATATGAAAGACCGCGCGATTGTCTGCAACATCGGCCATTTCGATAGCGAAATCCAAATCGGTTCGCTGCGGAATTACAAATGGGAAAATGTGAAGCCGCAGGTGGATGAAGTCGTCTTCCCGGACGGCAAGCGCCTGATCGTGCTCGCCGAAGGCCGCCTGGTGAACTTGGGTTGCGGTACGGGCCACCCGAGCTTCGTCATGTCCGCCTCCTTCACCAATCAGGTGCTGGCGCAAATCGAACTGTGGCAGAACTCGGCGAATTACGAGCGCAAGGTTTACACGCTGCCGAAGCATCTCGACGAAAAAGTCGCCGCCCTGCATCTCGCCAAAGTCGGCGCGAAACTGACGCAACTGACCGTCGCCCAGGCCGAATATCTCGGCATCGATAATCAAGGGCCGTATAAGCCGGAACATTACCGCTACTAAACGGCGGCTGTTTTCGGTTTTTGAGAAACGGGGTCGGCAACGGCCCCGTTTTTTGTTGGTAAGCAAGGCCGATGGAACCTTTCCGCCCCTCAGGCGTTTCTTTAAGCGCATCCCCTTTTCCGAAGGGGTAACGACTAAAGGAGAACCCTCATGGGGATCGAAAGCCTTCTCATCTTTTTGCTCATTGGCGCGCTGGCGGGTTGGCTCGCGGGCGTAGTTGTCGCGGGTTATGGCTTCGGCCTGCTCGGTAATATCGCGGTTGGGATTGTCGGGGCGTTTATCGCCGGGCTGATCTTTCCGCGCTTCGGCCTTGTGCTCGGCTCCGGCTTTGTTGGCGCGGTGCTCCACGCCACCATTGGCGCTATTATTCTGCTGGTCGTGCTCGGCCTTGTGCGGCGGGTGGCAGCATGAACCGGAACGGTTTTTTCATCGGCGTGCTCGTCGCGGCAATCATCGGCCTCGGCGGATATCTTTACTACGAGCAAACCCGCCCGAAAGCGCTGGAACTGCGGATTGGTGAAGGCGGGGTTTCGATTCAGAAGAATTGAGGATAGCCGGCAAACGGGGCTGCATCCGCCCCGTTTTTTCCGTGAAAGCCCGCCTATCCGCACGACGCTGAGTTGCAGAAATTTAGCAGAAATTTTATAAACGTCCTGACCCGTGTCTGAGTGTCAGGATAGCCGATGCCCCGCCCCCGCCGAACCGCTTGCGCTCTCCTGTTAGGCCTTGGCAGCGGGATTGTTCTGCTCGGCGGCTGCGCGAACGATCCCGCATTGGCCCCGCGCACGACGGCAAGCGTGCCCGAGGCGAGCGTGTTTGAATATCGCCAGAAGCTGGCAAGCCTGCCCGCGCGCGACCCCGTTTATCAGGCGATCCTCGACCGTTTGGCCGATCCGGCCCGCACGGCCCAAACGCCGGAAAATCAACGGGTGCTGGCCTATGGCTATATCACCCGCGCCCTGGCGCTCACCCGGCTTAGCCCGCCCGACTATTCCGGCGCGGCGGCCGATTACCGCCGCATCATGGATCAGTTCGACGGCATCCCCGATCCCGAAATTGCCGCAGCGGTCGCCCGCGCGTTTTTGAACCTCGGCGTAATACGGCTGCGGCTCGGCGGCGATACGGCCCTATCGGAAAAACGCACCCTCTACGCCGGGGCCATTGAGCGCGCGAAAGCCCTGACCGGCGACAATGCGGAGGAGATTACCGCCACCGCCCTTTACAATCAGGGCCTGAGCCTGCTGCTCGATACGCCCCAAGATCGGCCCGCTGGGTTTGCCGCCTTAGAGGAAGCGGTGAGCCGGTTTCGCGCCAGCAAACAGCCCGCCGTTCAAGAACGGCTGCTGATGGCGCGGGTGGAGGCGGCGCGCGCCTTCGGCAATACCCCCGGCGAGGAAGGCAAAGCCATTCCGTTGGCCGAGGATGCGCTAACCCTGACGGAGGGCATGAGCCTTTCGGGGAAAGACTATTATACCGCCGATGCCCTGCTGCAAAAAGGCTATGCCCTCTACCGTCTCGGGCGCGAGAAAGAAGCGTTGGCGATTGCCGACGATATTCTGAACCGCTTCACCAAGGCCACCGATATTCGCACCCGGCGGGTGGTGTCGCGCGTCGCGCTCAATCTCGTCTACGCCCATCGCGACGCAAGCCCCCCGCGGACCGAGGCACAGCGCGCCGCCGTGCGCGATTTCACCGCCCGCTTCGGCACCGAAACCGACCCGCTGATTGTGGTGCGCCTCGCCGAAGCCCTGGGGCTGGAAGGCGATCTGCTGACCAGCAGCACCCCGCCGCGCTACGAGGAGGCGCTGGATAGTTACCTCGCCGCCTATCGTCGCCTGGAGCGCTTACCGCTCGCAGATAGCCTAAACACGCGCCACGAAATCGCCGTCGATCTTGGCCGAACCTATGCCCATCTCAGCCGCCCGGCCGACGCGCGCACCTATCTCGATATTTCGGACAAGCTCGCCGCCCAGGCCAGCCCGAGCCGCACCGAGGAATTTACCGTGCGCAGCCTCAGTCAGCGGGTGCTCGCGCTGGTGACGCTGAATAGCGCCGCGCCCGACGAAATCAACGGGCTGGTTGCCCGGATCGAACAAAGGGTAACGCCCACCTCGACGCCCTTCATCATCAGCCAACACTTTCTAGCCTATGAAAATCAACTGCGGTTCTTGACGCGCACCCAGCCGATGAATTGGCCGGCGGCGCTTACCATCGTCGAGCCGCTGCTGGAGCGCTACAGCCGTAACGATGCCAAACTGCTTCAGCCCTATATTGCGCGGGCCTCAGTCAATCGCGCGCTTGCCCGCCAAAGCTTGCCGACGCCGCAGGTTGAGGACGCTCTCGCCGATATCGACCGCGTGGTTCAGCGCTTCGGGGCTGCGCAAGATCCGGCCATTCTGTTCAGCGTCGCGCGCGGGCTTAGCATTCGCCAGCGTCTGCTGGAAACCCAAAACCGCCCCGCCGAGGCCAAAGCCACCGCCGAAGACATCGTCCGCCGCTTCGACGCCAACCCCGACCCGCGCTTGCAAGAGTATGTGCGCGCCGCCCGCCAGAAACTGAACGCGCTGGCGCGTCCGGTGACGGGGTAGGTCATTGAGATATGGTTGAAATTGTGAATAGTAACAAGAAATTCATGCAAAGGTGGTTCTCAATGCGCGCTTTCCCCGGACTATTGGCTGTCGCCTTGCTCGCTGGATGCCAGGCAAGCACCACGGAAGGTCTTCGGCAAACAGAGACAGCACCAATCCAGACTAACGGGCAGTCCGCCAGCGCAACCTCCAATGTGGCGAGTGATAACATCCTCTTGACGGAGGCACTGTTGGAAAGCGGCCGCGCCGCCGCAGCGCCGCCGCGTCCGCAAAATGACCGGGCTATCGCCGCCTTCGATACGCTGATCGATACCCATTCCAATAGTCCAGTACCTGAACTCCGGCGTATTGCGCTTCTGGCAGGGTTAGAAAAGGCGGGCTTTCTGCTCACCTTCACCCCACCCCACAGCGGTCTTGCTGCCGACATCACTCAGAAAGTGCTGCAAACGGCGGACACAGTGCCGAACGGTGAGATGATTAAGCTCGTCGCCTTTGTTTATAGGGCGCGGGCGCTGTCCCTCAAAACACCCTCGGAAACCAATGAGATCACACGACTAACGCAAGAGGGTCTCAGCCTTGCGGAGACGGTCCGCGCGCGCGCCGGGAAAGCTAGCGAGGAAACCACGCCCTTTTACGCCGAGCTTCTCTATCGCGATGCCAGTCAAAAGGCGCGCGGGTTTTATCCGGACACCGCCCTGCCGCCCCTAGCGCGGTTGATCGACAATATAGCCCCGTCAGAAAACGACGCCGTCAGCCGCCGCTATTTGGCCGAGGGACGGCTGCTCCGCGCCGGAGTGCTGACTGCGGCAACACCGCCCCGCTGGGCCGATGCAGCGGCCGATTATCGCGCGGTTCGCCCACTGGCGGCAGGTCAGACTAACCTCGACCTGGAGGAAACGGCGCTGCTCGCGCGGGTTAGGCTCGCGGAAATGGCGCCGAAGCTCGGGCCAAAACAGATCGGAGAAGCCGAACAGGATATTAACATCCTGATCCGCGACCGAACGGCAACACCCCATATCGGCATTCGTAAGGCGACGGCTCAATCATTTATCGTGCTCGCAGATTTCGCCCTGCAAGAAAAACCGCCCGCGCCGTCAAAAGCCGTATCGTACCTCATGGGTCTTGAGCGCTACACCAATGAGCGGATGAACGAGGAGATGCGCTATTACTGGGTTATCGCCCTGACAACGCGGGCCAAAATAATCATGACGTATTTTCCGAACGATCACGCCAATGCACTCGCGCTCTATGACAATGCGGAGCAATGGCGCTCGATGACGAAAAATACGCCGGAGCGAGATCGCCTGGTTGCTCAGACTGCGATGGACTATGCCGAGGCCCTGATAACGGTAAAGCCGCCACGCCGGGCGGAAGCCGTCAACGTTCTCAACCGCGCTCAAACGATGTTCTGGCGGCTCCGCAACCCATCGAACGATCCCCTGTTTGCCCAATTGATCGCAATGCGCGCCCGGATCGAAGCCACTCCATAGGCTAAATCGCCTCCCCCCCTTAAAAATCCGAACAGCGCCCGTTCTTTTCCCAATCGCCGAAGCGCGTCGGCTCCGGGCCTTGGGGGCCGCCGAATTCTTTGGGGAGTTTGGGGTCGGTCGGCTTTGTCTCGGGCACCGGCGCTACGGGCGGCAGGGGCTCGGGTTGCGATTTTTCGGGCTTTTCCGTTTTTTCAGGCATCGTCGCGGTCTCCGCTTCGGTTTTCTTGTTTGAGGCTATAGCCTTCTTACATACAAGCCTAACGCAGGGGCGCAAGGGCTGCGCTTGCACGGTTGGACTGTCAAGGAGGCGCTTTACGATGAATGCGCGCACTTTTCTGCTGCTGGCGGGGCTTACCACCGTCTTTGGCGTC
>NZ_JBILQX010000115.1:0-11240 GCF_044372965.1 Elstera sp.
GTGAGCAAGCCGTGCTCTGTGGCGGCCTGACCGCCCTGATCCAAGCCGGTTTCGAAACCCTGGTGGAAGCCGGTTACGCGCCGGAAATGGCCTATTTCGAGTGCCTGCACGAAGTGAAGCTGATCGTAGATCTGATCTACGAAGGCGGCATGGCGAACATGCGCTACTCGATTTCCAACACGGCGGAATATGGCGATTACACGCGCGGCCCACGCGTCGTGACGTCGGAAACCAAGGCGGAAATGAAGCGCATTCTGGATGACATCCAGTCGGGCCGTTTCGCCCGCGACTGGATGCTGGAAAACGCCGCTGGTGCGCCGAGCTTCAAAGCCCAACGCCGCAACAACGCCGCCCACCCGATCGAAGAAGTCGGCGAAAAGCTCCGCGCGATGATGCCGTGGCTGAAGGCGAACCGTCTGGTCGATAAGACGAAGAACTAAGCGTTTCGGCCCTAAGGCTGATGTGAAGAACCCCCGGTGCGTGAGTGCCGGGGTTTTTTTGTTAGCTAACCCTCACCGATCTTCGTCCTAGGGTTGTTCATACGGACCCATGCGTACCCGGCAGGAGGGGCGAGAAGGATGTGGAAGCCCGACGTTTCTTGCATTACCGTCCGTAGGGTATACTGACAATCATTGGCGTCAGGCCTGTGGTTGGGGAAAGAACTGGTGATAGGGGTAGATATGGTAAATTGGTTTTGTCGGGCAGGAGTCATCTACGCGATCCTCGCCATGCTGCTTGGATTGGTTATGGCTATCAGCGGCGACCACAGTCAGGTTACGGCGCATGCACATCTCAATCTGATCGGCTGGGTCGGCATGTTCTTGGCTGGACTTTATTATCGCATGGTGCCGGGCGCTGCCGCGGGTATGCTGCCGCGTCTGCATTTCCTGGCGGGTAATATCGGCGTGGTCATCATGGTGATCGGGTTGCTGCTGATTTATGGTGGTGCCCCTCGGATCGGCGTTCCCTTCGCTTCGATCGGCAGCATCCTGTCGCTTCTCGCGACCGCATTATTCGCCGTAGTGGTTTTCCGCACTGCGCCAAACCGCGCGACTTGAACCTTACCCCCGAATCTCCGCGCCTGGGCGATGTCCTAGCTATTCTGCATCCGCATCAGCGTATCCATCGAGACGCCAAAAGCCTTTTCCAGCCGAAACGCCATTTCGGAGGAAGGCGCCGCGCGCTCGTTGACCAGGGCGGAGAGGGCGGGGCGGGTGACGCCGAGGACGCTGGCGGCGCGCGTTACCGTTAGCCCGAGGGTGTCAATAGTTCGTTCGTCACGAAGCCGCCGGGATGGGCGAGCGTTTTTAGTCGAAAGTCTTGCGCGGTCGGCATCCTCGCAATCGGAAGGATGCCGCGCCCGCGCAGTATCCACCACCGGGCTCCCCAAGGGTCGCGCCCGTTGGGCGCGGGGAGTGGGGGAAGTTCCCCTCCCCCTCCTCCCCCGCACGCCAGCGCCTGTGTGGAACCGCACCAGCCCCGACAGCGGCTCAGATACGGCACACCACTGAGAGCGCCCACCGTACCGTGCCGCGACTTATTTTAGCGCACGGCCCCGTCAAGGTTGTGCTGCTTCAGTAACTCGGCGAACTTCGCGGACGATCTGAATTCATTCAACGCTTTGTTGAATTTGTTCAAGAACTCATCCGCGAGAGGGTTGGTTTTCCCTACAATCAGGTAATAGGCATCTTCTTGATAGTTTTTCTCTGAACCAGATAATTTGTCCCATACTCCTGCTTTTAGGCCCTCTTCCTGAATAAGAGGTTTGGGTCCAATCACAAAATCAGCCCGACCAAGAGTTAAAAATTTCAAACAAGCTTCCATGGTTGTTGGGTCTTGTAGTTTAACTTTCTTGTTATCGATCAGTGTGCGCATTTGAGAGGTTATAAAATACCCTTGAGGATTGCAGAATGTTTTCCCGGCTAGGCTATTATAATCACTATAATTAACAGGATTTTCTTTTATATACCAAATTTTGCTTGCGGAATAATACAGCGGTTCTGAGTATTTTGCAATAAGCTCACGCTCTGCAAGCTTGACGTATGGAAATGTTCCCAAATACGTATTATCGATGGTCTGATCAAATCCTCTTTTCCAGGGTAAAAAGCGAATTTTTGAATCGTCCTTCATTGTTTTTAATACGTTTATAACAATGTCGGTAGCAAAGCCTCCGTTTAAAAGTTTTTCGTCGGCATATGGTGCATAATCATTTCCTGTCACAATTCCCTGACTTAGGGCCGGGCTGCTGATAAGAACCAAAGACACAAACTTAAATGAAGCAAGGCGTTGAAGTATCGATTTCATTCTACTCTCCTTAGGACACATCTCTTCCACAGCATACAAATTAAACATTAGGTGAAGTTGTTATTTTTTTGCTAATTGTCGGCCTAAGTGTTTAGTTCCAAGTTTTGAGGGTGCAGCATCTCTGCAAGAATGGAAGGATGCACTATGGGCCAGATTTCACGCGGGAGGGCCCGCTCGACAGGGGCACTGATACATCAATAGTCAAGCGAGCCTGAGGGCTCTTGTCATAAAGAGGGAGCCCCGCGTGCGCGTCAGCGCCTCTCCCTACCGCACAACCCCCGACAGCGGCTCATGATACGGCGCGGCGGGCAGGTTTGCCGGATCGAACGGCACTCCGCCGAGGTCGCCCGCCATGCCGTGGTTCACGTCGCGGTGATGGGCCTCGTCGGCGCGGACCGTCAGCACCAGGTCGCGCAGGGTCGAACCCTCCGGCAGGCCCCAATATTTTAGGGCGATGGCGGGGGCGGGGACGTTTGGGGTGCGGCCTTCGTCGATTTCTTTCAGGTAGTGCGTGTAGCTAATCACGGCCTCTTCCTCGAAATAGCCGACCAGCCGGTGCGCGGTGCGCGAACTCAGCAGGTAGAGCACGAAAAAGCCTAAGTAGAAAACCCACTGGGCGGCCAGAATCATCGTGCGTTCGAACAGCGTCGGCTTGGCGATGGCAACGAACGTCATCAGGTGCATGCGCTCGTTTTCGGCTTCGTCCATCAAGGTGCGAATCCACCCCCGATCATCCTGCATGCGGCGCAGGCACTTGAGATGCTGCAAGGTTGCCCCGACCATGCCGGGCACGGCGGCGACGGTTTCGAGCACAATGGCGCGATGCCCGTAGCGTTTGGCGAAAAACGTATCCGCGCCCCAGCGCAGGATTTTCGTGACGCCGAGGGCGAAACGGTCGGAGACTCCCCGCGCCTTATGGTGGGCGGCGAGATCCAGGGGAAGATCGGTCATGATGCTGCCTTTCCCGATAGGTCGGCGTGAAAACGAAGCCCGAGTTGCAGGCTTTCGGCAATGCGCGCGGCTTTATCCTGAAGCCGGGTGGCGACAGGGGGCGGAAACAGCGTTTGCGTGGTTTCGCCCCAAATAGCGAGCCAGCGCGCGAACATCTCGGGCGTGATTCGGTCGGCCAGGCGCGCGTGCGCCACCATCGGGCGGCCGTGATAGCGCCCCGTTCCCAACATGACCGAGGACCAAAAGGCGGTAAGTTTGCCCAAATGCTGGGGCCAATCGCCGATAACCGTCTCGAACAGGCCGCCAATCAGCGGATCTTTACGGACATTGGCATAAAAGCGGTCGACGAGGTCGGCCAGTTGGGCTTCGGTCAGGTCGGGGTCGGGAAGCATGGTATCACCAAAATCTGGATGCGAGGTACAGATAGCGGATTTGGCTTAAAGTGTCAAAATAAATGCAGCTTTATGAGCGGGGCGAACTGTCGCAGTTCAGCCGCCGACCAGAAGACTAGATCCCCAAATAGGCTTCCCGCACGCGCGGATCGCGCAGCAGCGTCTGCCCTGTTCCGCTGAGGGTGATTCGCCCGGTTTCCAGCACATAAGCTTGATCGGCCAGCGCGAGGGAGGCGGCGACGTTTTGCTCCACCAGGATAATCGTCATCCCTTGGTCTTTCAGGCGGCGGATGATGCGAAAAACCTCGCTCGCCATGGCGGGTGCTAGCCCGAGCGAGGGCTCATCGAACATAATCAAGCGGGGCTGCCCCATCAGGCAGCGCGCGATAGCCAGCATCTGCTGCTCGCCCCCCGAGAGGGTTCCGGCGGCTTGATGAAGCCTTTCGCGCAGGCGGGGGAAGAGGTCCAGCATCGCCTCGTAAGTTTCGTCGGCACGGCCTCGCGCGCGCGGGATGACGGCCCCCATCAACAGGTTCTCGCGCACCGAAAGGCTGGGGAAGACCTGGCGGCCTTCAGCGACTTGGCCCAAGCCGAGGTCGCAAATGCGGTGACTGGGCCGCCCAGAGATCTCGTGATTGTCATAGAAGATATGACCGCTCCGGAGGGGAAGGAGCCCGGCGATACTGCGGATGAGCGTGGTTTTGCCCGCGCCATTCGTGCCGATAATCGTCGTCACCTCGCCCGCGCGCACAGCAAGGCTCACGCCATCCAGCGCGAGCGCGTCGCCATAGGCGACCGACAGGCTATCGACGATCAGGCTGCCGGCGTCGCTCATGCTGGGGCTCCTTCGGGCAGGTCGGAACCAAGGTAGGTTTCGATGACGCGCGGGTCTTGCGTCACCTGTTCCGGTGTGCCTTCCGCCAATTTACGGCCTTGCTCCAGCACGATCACCTGTTCGGCCAGCGCCATGACGGCGCGCATGACGTGTTCGATCAGCAAAATGGTAATACCGGTCCGCCGGTTGAGGTCGGTGAGGGTGGCGACCATCGCGTCGGTCTCGGTCGGGCGCAAGCCTGCCATCACCTCGTCCAGCAGCAAAATCTGCGGCTGCGTGGCGAGGGCTTTGGCGACTTCCAGGCGTTTGCGGTCGGGCAGGGTGAGGGAGCCTGCCAGGCGATGGGCTTGCGCGTCGAGCCCCAGCAGCGCCAGCACCCCTGCGGCCTTGTCGCGGGCGGCCGGAACCTGTTTTTCCCGGTGCAGCGCGCCGACCAGAACATTTTCCAGCACCGAGAGCCCGGCGAAAGGTTTTACGATCTGAAAGGTGCGGCCAATTCCCGCCGCGCACATCTGGTCCGGGCGCAGGCCGGTCACGTCGCGCTCGGCCAGATGCACCCGGCCCGCATCAGGCGGAAACACCCCGGCGATCAAATTGAAACAGGTCGTCTTGCCCGCGCCATTCGGGCCGATGAGCGCGACGATCTTACCCGCCGGCACGGTGAAGCTGACGTCTTCCAGCGCGCGCAAGCCCCGAAAATGCTTGGTGAGGCCGGTCACGGTGAGGGAGAGGCTCATTCCACGTCTCCCTTTTCACCAGGAGGGATGACCAGCCCGGCTTTCACGGCGATCCACGGCCAAATTCCGGCGGGGCGGAAGCAGATGATGAGCACCAACATCACCCCATAAATCACCTGCTTGGTGCCGGGCAGGGTAATGCCGAGGGCTTCGAGCAGCAGGTTCGCGCCCTCGCCGATGGGGGTGAGGATCATCGCGCCCAGGATCGGCCCGAAGACGGTGCCGATTCCACCGACAATCGGCCCCAACAGGATTTCGATGGAGCGGCCCATCGCAAACACCTGATCGGGGAAGAGGTTATTGTAATAGAAGGCGTAAAACACGCCGCCGACGCCGGTCATGCCCGCCGAGAGCCCGACCGCCAGCAGCTTCACCCGCAGCAGCGGAATGCCTAAGGCGGCGGCTGCGTCCGGGTTCTCGCGCAGGGCCAGCCAGAAATACCCAAGGCGCGTGCGGGTCACGATCCGGCAAAGGGCGAGGGCCAAGAGGGCCAGTACCAGCATCACGTAATAATAGAGCTGCGGCGAGCCGCGCAGCATCAGCAGATCATCGCCGCGCCCGCCGACCACCGGCAGGAACAAGCCGCCGGAGCCGCCCAGGGCCGTAATATGATCGAAGGCAACGCGGGTAACCTCGGCACAGGCAATCGTCAGCAAGGCGAAATGTACGCCGCGCACACCGAAGCGGAAGCCGAGCCAGCCAATCGCCATGCCGACGAGGGCACAGACGGGCACCACCACCAGCATTCCCACCCACGGCCCTAAGCCCAAATGCAGATAGAGCGCCGCCGCCCCATAGCCGCCAAGGCCGACGTAAAGAGCGTGACCGAGCGAAAGCTGCCCGGCAAAGCCCATCATCACGTTCCACGCTTGCCCGACATAGGCGAACCAGAAGATCAGCGTGAGAATCGAAATCAGGTAGCTGTCGGCGACTTCAGGGGCCAGTAGCAGGGCGGCGAGCCCGGCGGTGAACAGCATTTTACCGCGTGGCGTCACGCCGTCGAAAAGATCATTGGTTCGCATTAGGCGCGCTTCCCCAAAAGCCCCTGCGGGCGCACCAGCAGCACCAGAATCAGCAGCGCATAAGAAACCATCTGCTTGCTCGACGGATCGATAAGAATGCCCGCGAGGGCTTCGGACACCCCGATCAACACGCCGCCGAGCAAGGCCCCGCCCATGCTGCCCAGCCCGCCGACGATGACGATGATGAAGCTCAGCAGCGTATATTCGGGGGCCAGTTGCGGGCGGACGTCGATGACAAGGCTCATCAGGCACCCGGCGATTCCAACCACAGCCGAGCCGATGCCGAAGGTGATCGCATAAAGCCCCTTCACGTTAAGCCCGACCACCGCCGCGCCCAACTGATTATCGGCACAGGCGCGAATCGCAATGCCGGTGCGGCTGAAGCGGAAGAAGGCATAAAGCGCCGCCGCCACGATCAGCGCGCCGGTGGCGGCATAAACGCGGGTTTTATCCAGCGTAATGTCGCCAATGAAAAACGCATCGAAGCCATAAGCCACGTTGGTGCTGCGCGCGTCCGGCCCGAATACCATCATCAGGCTATTGACCAGAATCATGGCGATGCCGAGCAGCAGAATGAACTGCTGGTGATCGGGCCGGTCGATGAAACGGTTCAGCAAGCCGCGCTGCAAAACATAGCCTGCCGCGAACAGCACGGCCGCCACGGGAAGCGCGCTCAACAGCGGATCGATCCCCCAGGCGGTGGCGAGCAGGACGGCGGCGAACATGCCAAGCACCATCATTTCGCCGTGGGCGAAATTGACGAGCCGAACAACCCCGAAAATCACCGAGAGGCCCATAGCCGCAAGGCCATAGACCAGCCCGGTGAGGATGCCGGAACTGAGCGTTCCGGCATAAAGCGAAAGGGACACGGGTAAAATTATCCTCGGCTCTGCCAACCCGGCACCGGGAAGACCGGCGCTTTTTCCGCCGAGACGTTGGGCAGAACCACGGTTGGACGTTGGTCGAGATTCTGCACCACAGCGCTGGAGAATTTAATGTTCTGGCCCTTGGCGTCGAAGGTAATCGCCGGGCCGATCATCATATGGGTTTCGAGCTTGGTGGTGCGCAGCGCCTCTAGCAGGGCCGGGGCGGCGGTGGTGCCCGCGCGCTTATGGGCGTCGGCGGCGACCAGCAGGGCATCAAGCGTGCAGCCGATGTTAAAAGCGTGGCCCTCGAACTTATCCTTGGGGAACAGCTTCACAAATTCGGCCTGCACCTGACGGCTCAGCTCGTAGCGCGGATTATACCAGGGCAGAATCGTCGTGGCGTAATCGGAATATTTGCCGAGCACCTTATAGAACTGCTCGTCGTAGAGGCCGGGCGAGCCGGGGCTGATGATTCCCATCGGCTCGAAGCGCTGCTTGACCATTTCGCGCACGATCAGAATCGCGTCGGCGGCGCGGGTGGTGACGATCAGCAGTTCCGCGCCGCTGGCTTTCGCCTTGGCAACTTCGACCGATAGATCCTGCGCTTTCGGGTCGTACGCAATCGCATCGAGCATCGAGAACGGCATACCCGCATCGGGGAACAGCTTGTCGAACGCGCCCTTATTGGCCATGCCGAACGTGTCGTTCGCGTGCAAGAACAGCGCTTTCGACGGGGTCTTGCCCGTGGTGGTGAAAATATCCTTCATCAGCGGGAAGGCGTTTTTCACCAGATCGAGCGAGGTCGGGAAGTTGCGGAAGAAGGTCTTATAGCCTTGCTCGGTGAGTTGCGGGGCGGCTGCAATATTGGCGATGAGCGGAATGCCGCGCTGCTCGCAGACCTGCGCGGCAGCACCCGTCTGGCCGCTGTCGAAGGCGCCGATCAGCACATGGGCCCCATCGTTGATGAGCTTTTCCGCACGGGCGCGGGCGGTATCGGTATTCGATTCCGTATCGCCGGGGATGATCTCGACCGAATAGCCGAGATTCTTTAGCACCGTCGTGCCAATGGCTTCGGCCCGCGCGCAGGATTGCCCCGCTTGCGCCAGAATGCCGGAGCGCGGGAGCAAGACGCCGATCTTCAGCGGCCCGCCCGTGCTTTGGGCGATGGCGGGCGCGCCGATCACGCTTGCCGCGCCAACAAGGCCAGCGGTGCCGACCAAAACCTGACGCCGGGTAAGCCCGGTCACTCCCTGCTGTGTTGACGACATCCGTTCCCCCATTTTTTAAACCCAAAACCCGCACGATCCTGGCGGATTGGCCTCGGCTTGCCAAGGGGGTGCGACGCTGTGCGGGTATCTCTGCTGAAATGGGCCCATCGCCTCCAGGCTTAATCCGCCAGAAAGCCGCATTGCTTAGAAGGCCTTCGCAGTTGACATATCGGGATACGATAAGTAAAAAAGTTGTGCAAAAACCACTAAGCACACCTTTGCGCGCCGCATTATACCGTCCATCTCCTCAGGAGTTCCCTATGTCCGAAACTGTCACGATCGACGTCAACGGAACCGTCGCGCTGCGCGGGGGTACCACCTTAACCGCCCAATTCTCCTTCGACGATGCCTCCGGCAGTCAGGTCGGCTTCAGCGGCACACTCTCGGGGGGCTCGGACCCCGATTTCAGCAGCAGCATGTTCGAAGGTAATTTTTACCTTCCGGCGGCGCAGCTTGGGGCGGCGACTTTCACGCTGACGTTCAAAAACGTGCCGGGGGAAGATTCGCAGGTCACGGTGATCTTCACCAACCCAACGACCGGCCAAGCTCTTGGCACAGTCACCCAGGGCGTTTCTTTCAACAATTTTAGCAATGTTTCCGGCTCGGGCAGCTTCACGCTTCAAAGCTAAGCCGGGCTTTGCCGATAGGGAGAAGCGGAAGAGGCGGTGCCGCCTCTTCCGCTTTTTCTTATTCTGCGGCTTCGGCGACCGGCGTAACCGGGGCCGGGTTATGATAGTCCGACAGAAGTTTAGCCGTTAGCGCTTCCGCTTGCGCCACATGCCGTTCCTTAACGTGGCCGAAACCGCGAATCTGTTCGGGCACGCTGAGCAGGGCAACGGCGGTATCGAGTTTCGCCGGGGTGAGCGAGCGCAGAATAGCTTCCACTCGGGCGATATACTCATCGCGCAAGCGGCGCTCCATCTTGCGCTCGTCGGTGCGCGCGAAGGGGTCGAGCGCGGTGCCGCGCAGCCCTTTGAGTTTCGCCAGCACGCGGAAGGCGGTCAGCATCCACGCCCCATAGGCTTTTTTCTTCAGGTGCCCGCTGGTTGGGTCTTTCTCCGCCACCATCGGCGGGGCGAGGTTGAATTCGAGGCTATAGTCGCCTTCGAACTGGGCCGCGACCTGCTTTAGGAACGTACCGTCCGTATAAAGCCGCGCCACTTCATACTCGTCCTTAATTGCCATCAGTTTGAAGGCGTAGCGGGCGACGGCACGGGTTAACTTATCGGAATAGGGCACTAAATGCTGCTCGACGCTTTCGGTGCGCGCGACCAGCGATTTATAGCGGTCGGCATAGGCGGCGTCCTGATATTGGGTGAGGAACTCCACCCGGCGGGCGACCATCTCGGCCAAGCTTTCCGAGAGTTTTTGCGAGCCTGAGACTTGCATTGCCGGTTTAGCGGCAGCTTCCACGGCAGCAAGATCGATAGCGGCCCGGCGGCCCCACAGCAGCGCCTTCTTATTGAAGCCGATGGCGACGCCATTCAGCTCAATCGCCCGTTCCAGCGCGGCGAGGCTCACCGGCAGCCAGCCCTTTTGCGCGGCATAGCCGAGCATGAAGGCGTTGGTGGCAATCGAATCGCCCATCAAGGCGGTGGCGATGCGGGTCGCATCGAGCACTTGCAGGTTTTCGCCCGTGCCCGCCGCCTCTTCCACAGCCTGCATCAAGGAGCCGGTGGGGAAACGCAGGTCGGGCTTGCGGGTGAAGTCCGAGGTCATGCTTTCATGGCTGTTCAGCACCACGCGGGTTTCCCCCGCGCGCACTTTGGCGAGACTGTCGAAGGTACCCGTGGTGAGCGCATCCGCCCCGATCACCAGATCGGCTTCGCCTGCGGGAATGCGCACGGCGTGAATATCATTGGGTTTTTCGGCAACCCGAATATGCGAATAAACCGCGCCGCCCTTCTGCGCGAGGCCGGTCATATCGAGCACGGCCACGCCCTTGCCATCCAAATGCGCCGCCATGCCGAGCAGCGCGCCGATGGTGACGACCCCCGTACCGCCAACGCCCGTCACCAAGATCGAATAGACGGGGGCGAGCGGGGCGACGGTGGGGGTGGGGAGTTCCGCCCAAGCTTCTTCCTTCGCCGCCTTAGGCTTGCGCAACTGGCCACCCTTCACCGTCACGAAGCTGGGGCAGAAGCCTTTGACGCAGGAGAAATCCTTATTGCAGGTCGATTGATCGATGGTGCGCTTGCGGCCAAACTCGGTTTCGAGCGGCAGGATCGAGACGCAGTTGGATTGCTCGCCGCAGTCGCCGCAGCCTTCGCAGACCAGATCATTGATGATCGTACGCTTTGCCGGGTCTTCCATCGTGCCGCGCTTGCGGCGGCGGCGCTTTTCGGTGGCGCAGGTTTGATCGTAAACGATGGCCGTCACGCCTTCGATCTCCCGAATATCGCGTTGAACCTGATCCAATTCGTCGCGGTGATGCACGGGAACCCCCGGCGCGAAACCGGCGTCGGACGGGTATTTATCGGGCTCATCGGTGACGACGACGACTTTGCGCACGCCTTCCGCCGTGAGTTGCCGCGTCAGTTGCGGCACGGTCAGCGGCACATCGTGGGGCTGACCGCCGGTCATGGCGACGGCATCGTTGAACAACAGCTTATAGGTGATGTTCACCTTAGCGGCGACGGCGGCGCGAATGGCGAGCGCCCCCGAATGCTGGTAGGTGCCGTCGCCCAAATTGGCAAAAATATGCGGGGTTTTGGTGAAAGGCGCTTGCCCAACCCACGGCACGCCTTCGCCGCCCATCTGGGTGAAGGTATCGGTCTTCCGGTCCATCCAGGTGACCATATAGTGGCAACCGATGCCGCCGACGGCGCGGCTGCCGTCGGGCACTTTCGTCGAGCTATTATGCGG
>NZ_JBILQX010000116.1:0-11217 GCF_044372965.1 Elstera sp.
TATCGAGCGCACGGGTGGTTATTACTTGGACTGGCTGATTGTAGCCTAAGTCCCAAAGCAGAAAGCCGATGGGAAAGTCGCCGTTCAACCCGTCAAATGCCTTACTGTGCACCGCAAAGCCATCAAGGAATTTTGCATTCCAACGTGCTCTAAATTCTTCAAAATTTGGCGCATTTATGTATTTGAAAGTGCTGAACATTGCCAGTTTAGCGTTAGGCAGTTCAGCCAAAATTCGGTGTAAAAACTGCACAAATAACTCTCGTGCAGCATAACCAAGATCGTTCATTCCATGGCTAACACGAGTTGTCGCTATTCCCGATTTACCAGCATTTCCTTGCGAGTTTGAAGCTTCGCCGTAAGGTGGATTGATCAGCACCAGGATCGGCTTTGCACCCTTTTTGCCATTCTGCGCATCGACAATGGCCTGACGCAGCGCCATGGGTAGCTTACCAGAAAGCGAGTAGTCGATCTTTCCGAAATCAGTGATATCGTCGTTCAGGTAATCGTATTGGAAAATCTCTGCCCCAGCGAAAGCCGGGTTGCTGCGCATGATTGTCACGTCCTCTTTATCCAGCGTGGACATGAAGACATTGCGTAGGTTGCTGTGCTTGGCTTCCAGATTTCCGACGCCTGCGCACATATCCCACACGATGTATTTCTGTTGCCAATCCGCCCCCAGTGTCGCGGACAACTGATCATAGGCTTTGTCTACGATGTGCAGTGGGGTGTAGAATGCGCCCTTGAACTTCTGTTCGTCCAGTGGCAACAGGCTGTCGCGTCGTTCCAGCAGATAGTGCCGATGCTTTTGTTCGGGCGGGCGATGGTAGATGTTCCAGAAATTGCGATACCCCCGCGCGCTGGCAAGGTCGTATTGGTCTGCCCCCATGATGAACACGGGATCGTTCCCATTGAACAAAAGGCGCGCGGGCAGGTTGGCCATCGTTGCCGTATGCCCATCATGCATTATGTCGGCAAAGAACAGCACGGCATAATCCGCCTCGCGTTTTACAACCAGTTCCACACCAACCATCGCCACCCATTTGTCGAACACCTGCCGCAGGTTGTCGGGCGTGATCGGGGTGCGGATGATACGGCCTTCGCGCACCGCGTCTTTCGCGGCCTTGATGAACTCCGCCTCGTAATCTTTGATTTGGTAGAGGATGAAATGGGTTTCGATTGTCGGGGCGATCTGGGCAGCGAGTGCCTTGTCAGCGGCAGAGCCAGACTTGGGCCAAACGATGGTCTTGTCGTCTAACAGCGGCATGGCGTGCTCGGTGGCCATCAGGGCCGCTTTCTCACGGTCGATCACGCAAAGGTAGCCGGGGATCGCCTCGCCCCGTTTGCGAGCGGCGCGAACGTAAACCAGCAATTGCGCGAACATGAGCAGCGGTGGGGTGGGTGTCTCTTTCGCCTCGAACCAAATTTCAAGGGTTTGGATATCGACCAGCCCTTTATACACACCATTAAGGCCAAGCGCCGCGATGTAGGCGTCTTTGACATCTTCCTCGGTTTTTGCGCGGGTAAGTGCTGCGAGAAGGCTCATGCGATTAGTTCCTCATGAAGGGCGGGTTCCTTCAGGGCGTAGACACGGCCAGGGCGGATCATATCGGCCCAGGCGTCCAGTGCGGCTAAGTGATCGGCGGGGACGGGCGCGGGCTTTATGTGCCGTTTTAGGGTTTTTTGGTTGAAAAGGTTCATTCCACCTCTCTTGTCATAATCAGCCCTCTGTTTCAACATCAGGTGATGGTTTACGCCAAAGCCGCGCGCGCCACCGTGAAGGTCGGGGATATTCAGCGGAGATAATGCAATGAACAGCTTGAAGACCCTAAACATTGAAAAAATCGCCGCCGCCGTCGAAGCCGACGCGGGCCAAACCCTGCCCGGCCTGCGCGCGTCGCTCGCCGAGGCCAAGGCGGGGAGCTTCGCGCAAATCCATATGCCGGAGCAAATCACAAGCCGGGGGCGCGGGCGTCCGGTTGGCAGTAAGCAGGCGATAACGAAGGAAGCCGTTAAAATCCGCCTGGATGCCGATGTCCTCGCCGCCCTGCGCGCCAGCGGCGACGGCTGGCAAACGCGCATCAACGACACGCTGCGCGCGTCGCTGGCCTTGAGCGGGAAACTTCCGCGCGACCAATAGGCAGATGAAAGCTTCTCTCCCGCCCAATTTCGCGCTTTATCCCCGCCCCAAAAATCCCCCCACCTCGCGCACGGCTTCCGCCAATCCAACCCGCTTCACCTCCACCCCCGGCGGGAAGGCCGAACGGAAGTCGGACGGCATTGGCTCCAGCAGCACGAACACGCCGGTATCGTCGGCGCGGCGCACGAGGCGACCAAAGGCTTGTTTCAGTTTCAATCTGACCAAGCGCCGGTCCCAGTTCCAGCCGCCGAAAGCCTCGCGCCTCGCTTTATGGAGAATATCGGGGCGGGGCCAGGGGATGCGGTCGAAGACGATGAGGCGTAAGGAGCGGCCCGGCACGTCCACGCCGTCGCGCACGGCGTCGGTGCCGAGCAGGCAGGCGTTTTCTTCGGCGCGGAAGATGTCGATAAGGCTGGCGGTTTCCATGCCGTCGACGTGTTGGGCGAGCAGGGGGATATCGGCGTCTTCCAAGGGCCCGGCGATGCGGCTATGGACGGCGCGCAGGCGCGAGATGGCGGTGAACAGCCCGAGCGCGCCGCCGCCCGCCGCGAGGAAGAGGGCGCGGTAGGCGGAGGCAACTTGCTCGATATCGTCGCGGCGCACGTCCGTCACCACCAGCACGCGGGTTTGGGCGGCGTAATCATAGGGCGAGGGCAGTTGCGCGCGGGTGGCAGTCGCGGTGATCCAGGGCAGGCCAATGCGGCGTTCGGCGGCGCGCCAATCGGCTTCGGGGTCGCCGGTCGAATCGGTGAGGGTGGCGGAGGTGACGATAATGCCGTGCGCGCCTTCCGCGACCGTGCGGGCGAAGGGCTTGCTGGGGTCGCGCCAATGGCGGTGCATACCGATATCGGTTTCTTGCCCGTCTTGCCGGTCGATCCCGAACCAATCGACGAATTCCTCGCTGGGCTCCTCGCGCAGGGCTTCGAGCATGGCGATCCAGCCCGCCAGCGGCAGAATCAGGCGGCGGTCGAGCGCGCGAACGGCGGCTTCGATGCGCAGGCGCACCTCGGTTTCCATATCCTCGGCCTCGTCCACCAGCCGGTCGGACAGGCGCTTTTTGAGCGTCAGGCCGGGTTCGCGCAGGGCGATGAGGGCGCTGCGGGCGTCGTCGGCAAGCGGCAGCAGATCGTCGTTCGCGGGGGCGGCGTCGGCTTCCAGACTATAGCCGCGATCTTGCTCGGTTTGGCGGGCGAGCACTTGGCGGCGGAGGGCCGACAGGAAGGCTTCGATGGACCCGTTCGGGGCGTCGTCGATCAAGCGGTTCTGCCAGCCGTCGCCGGGTAGGGCGTGGGCGGCGCGGATGAGTAGGCCGAGGGTATTGAGCATGCCTTCGTCGGACAAAAGCTCTTCGATGCGCCGCCGCAACCCGCGCGCGCGGCTACGGCTGGAGCCTTCGGCCCCGAGCAGCCAGCGCCGCATTTCCTGCCCTTCGAGGCCGGAGAGATGGGCGGAAAAGGCGCTGTCGGCGGCGTCGAACAGGTGGTGGCCTTCGTCGAACACGAGGCGGCTGGGCACGGCCCCATCGTCACCGCCGCCTAAGGCCGATTGCACCATGACGAGGGCGTGATTGGCGATGACGATTTCCGCTCGTTTGGCCCTTCGGATCGAACGTTCGACGAAACAGCGGTTGAAGTGATGGCAGGCAGCGAAGATACATTCGCCGCGCCGGTCGGCCAGCCCTAAGGTGCGGGCGCGGCCCAGCAGTTCGGGCAGCCAGCCGGGGAAATCACCGCCCGACAGGTCGCCGTCGCGCGTCGCCAGCACCCAGCGCGCCATCAGCCCGACGCCGACGGCTTCCGAGGGGCGGGTATTGGCAATCTGAGTGTTTTCTTCGAGGTTCAGCAGGCAGAGGTAGTTTTCCCGGCCCTTGCGCACCACGGCTTTCAAGGCTTTATCGACCGGATCGGGATAGAGCCGGTCGAGTTCCTGATCGATTTGATGCTGCAAATTTCGGGTATAGGTCGAAACCCACACCGTGCCGCCGTTCTTGCGCGCCCACACGCTGGCGGGGGCAAGGTAGCCCAGGGTTTTGCCAACGCCGGTTCCGGCTTCGGCCAGCACGATATGGGGCTGATCCTCCTGCTGGCGTGGCTGGAAGGCGAGGGCCGTTGCGGAAGCGTAATCAGCCTGGCTGGGGCGGCTTTCGGCGTGGTCGCCTAAGAGGGAGGCCAATTGCCAGCGGGCTTCTTGGGCATGCACCGGCTGCTGACCCGGCGGGCCATCGGCGGGGTGGTCGGGGATTTCGGGAATCGCGCGCCAGACGGCAAGGCCGCGCCGCCCGGCGGTGACGCCCGCCAGCGCCTGTTCGGCAAACCGTCCCCAGGGCCAACCGCCCGCCGCCATCGGTTGAATGATCGCCAGGGTTTCGGCGTCGCGCGCGTCGGCCAGTTCGGCCAACAGCAGGGCGGCGGCGTCGCGCAGGATCATCGCCGCGTCGGTGAGGTCTTTCGGGATCGGCAGATCGAGCGCTTGGGCCAAGCCGCGCGGCGTCGGCACGCAGAAGGTGGCGGGGCGCACCAGGGCGAAAAGCTCCAACAGGTCGTAGCCCCACAGGCCGGGGATTTCCAAGCGTTTGCTGAGCGCAGGGGCGTGGCACAGGTAGGGCGGGGCGTCGGGTGAGAGCAGCCGGGCGATTTGGGGCAGGGTGCCGTCTTCGATTTCGCCATCGACCGTCACCAATACGGCCCGCCGTAGGCCGACCGCGAGCAGCGGGGCCTGAGGTAGGAGAAGCGCGGGGGCGGAAGTCATCTCGAAAGCGGAACCTTTGAAGAACTCTGCCGACCTTAACCGGGCCGGGTGGGCGGCGCAATCCTTTCTCCACCGGGCGGCGGTTGACCTTGCGCGCGCAACCGTTTAGCACAACAGACCGGCTGATATTGGCCGAATTTCCGTATTTAGGACGAGTGTTCGAAAATGTCTCTGCCCCGCGAGATCGCCCTCACCGCCAAAGCCTGGCCGTTCGAGGAAGCGCGCAAACTTCTGGCGCGATACGGGGCCGAGAAACCTAAAAAAGGTTACGTGCTGTTCGAAACCGGCTACGGCCCCTCGGGCCTGCCGCATATCGGCACCTTTGGCGAAGTGGTGCGCACCAGCATGGTCCGCCGCGCCTTCGAGCAGCTTTCCGACATTCCGACGAAGCTATTTTGCTTCTCCGACGATATGGACGGCTTGCGCAAAGTGCCGGACAATGTGCCGAACCGCGATATGCTGGCGGGCTTCCTTGGCAAGCCGCTGACGCAAGTGCCGGACCCGTTCGGCACGCACCCGAGCTTTGGCGAGCATAATAACGCGCGCCTGCAAGCCTTCCTGGATGGGTTCGGCTTTCAATACGAGTTCAAGTCGGCAACTCAGATGTATAAATCGGGCGCGTTCGATGAAACGCTGCTGAGAATGCTGCGCCATTACGATGCCGTGATGAAGATTATCCTGCCGACTTTGGGCGCGGAGCGTCAGGCCACCTACAGCCCCTTCCTGCCGATCTGCCCGCGCACGGGTATCGTGCTGCAAGTGCCGATGGTGGCGCGGGATGAGGCGGCGGGGACGGTGAGCTACCGCGATCCCGAAACCGATGCGCTGGTGGAAGTGCCGGTCACGGGCGGTCACTGCAAAATGCAGTGGAAGGCCGATTGGGCGATGCGCTGGCTTGGCCTGGAAGTCGACTATGAAATGGCTGGGAAGGATCTGATTTCCTCGGTCGAACTCGCGGGCAAGATCGTGAAAGCCTTGGGCGGCACCCCGCCGGAAGGGTTCAATTACGAATTATTCTTGGATCAGAACGGCGAGAAGATTTCGAAGTCGAAAGGCAATGGCCTGTCGGTCGAGGATTGGCTGACCTACGCGCCCGACGAGAGCTTGTCGCTGTTCATGTATCAGCAGCCGCGCCGGGCGAAGCGGCTTTATTTCGATGCCATTCCGAAAGCAGTCGATGAATATTTGACCTATCTCGATAAGGTTTCCAGTGAGCCCGCCGAAAAGCAGGCGGAAAATCCGGCTTGGCACATTCACGGCGGCGTGCCGCCTGCGGGGAAAGTGCCGCTGACGTTCGGGATTTTGTTGAATCTCGCCTCTGTTGTCGGTGCGCAAGATTCGTCGGTTCTTTGGGGCTTCATCAGCCGTTATGCCCCCGGAACGACGCCGGAATCGAACCCGCTGCTCGCGCGTCTTGTAACCTACGCCGGGGCCTATTACCGCGATTTCGTTGCGCCGACGAAAGCCTTCCGCGCCGCGACGGACACCGAAAGCGTCGCCCTAGCCGATCTTGCGGCGGAGTTAAAGGCGCTCCCCAGCGACGCCGATGCGGAAGCGTTCCAAACCCTCGTGTTCGAAATCGGTAAACGCCACGGCTTCACGGAATTGCGCGAATGGTTCAAAACGCTCTACGAAGTGCTGCTCGGCCAGCCGCAAGGCCCGCGCATGGGCTCCTTCATCGCCCTCTATGGGCGCGATAATAGTGTGGCGCTGATCGAAAAGGCGCTGCGGGGCGAACTCTTGGCGGCGTAACCCCTTTCAGGGCCGGGGGATTATTTCCCCCGGCTTTCCGGGTAAATATCCTTCATGCCCTCGGTATCGCCCGGTGTGGGGGCGAGGGCGGCGTCGTAGTTATTGACCGGAAAATAGGGCCGGTCCCGAAGCCGGTTGAGGACGGGAAGGCTGCGGCGGTGATTGGGGATATCGACCCAAACCGGGCGGCCCGTTTCGGCATTATCGGGGGTATAGTCGCCGAGAAACACCCATTCATCTTGCCCGCCGATACCGTTACCGCCGCGAATAATGGCCCATTTCGGTGAATTGCGGCGCTTGCACGCATTCATAATAACTTCCGCCCAGCCCCGGTTCTTGCGCATCTCCGGCGAATGATTCGGAAAAGCCTCTGGCGTTTCGTCGTCGAAGAGGCTTTGCAACTGGCCCGGCGTGAACTGAAGGTCGGAAATATACGAAATACCAATCGCGCGGCAGAATTCAACATCCGCCGAAGCAATATCGAAACCGGGTAATAGATGATCCGGCTGGTAATCGCCGTCGATCCACATCACCAGCGAGTGAATGCGTTTCGGCCCGGTACCATACCGCCATTCGAATTCAGCAAGGCCGAGGGTGTATTTACCCTTGGGCTGGTTCAAGAGATGGTCGCCCATCAGCTTGATCGCCGTAATATCCTCCGGCGGCGCGATTTCCGCGACATAGCCTACACCGGTGTTAAGCCCGGCAACCGCCAGAACCCCCGATTTTGCCAGGGGCAGGCTGGGGTTTTCTCGGCGTCCTGTTGTTGGGGCGGCGGTGGCCGCTTGGGCAAAAAAGGTGAGCGATATCAGCGCAGCAACCAGCGATTTCGACATAGGCTTTCCCCCAATCGGCGAGTAAGGCGATTGGGGGAAAGCTTAATCCGGGTCGATACTTCGGTCCAATTACGTCGGGTTAATCTAGCTTCTGCCCTTCGGCATACTTGAAATACAGCTCCCGCGCTTTGCGGAACAGCGGCCCCGGCTGCAGGTCGCGGTCCTCATAACGGTTGATGTGCTGAACCTTGGCATAATTGCCGGTCGAGATGATTTCATCGGCTTCCGCCACTTCCTGCGGGCGAATGGCGCGTTCAACGACGGTTACGCCCGCCTCGCGCAGCAGGGAAATCACGCGCTGGCGGGTAATGCCGTTGAGCAGGCTTCCGTTCGGCGTGGGCGTATGAAGTTCGCCATTGAAGCCTAAGAGAATATTGGAGCCGGTGAATTCCGCCACATTGCCCATCAGGTCGCACATCACGGCATTTTCGAAGCCGCGCTGCATGGCTTCGCGCAGGGCGAGGGTGGCCTGCGGGTAGAGGCAGGAGGCTTTCGCGGCGGTCGGGGCAATTTCCGGCGACGGGCGGCGGAAGTGGGAGAGGGTGGCGGAAAAGCCTTTTTCCCCCGGCGGCAGCGGGATTTCCTGAATAACCAGGGCGAAGCGGGTCGATTCCGGCTTCAACACCATCAACCCTTCTTCCATCCAAAACATCGGGCGGATGTAGAGTTCGGCCCCGGCGGGGAAGCGGCGGATGCCTTCCTTTGCCATATCGTAGATTTCGCCGGCGGTAACGGGCGGCTCCATCGCCATCACTTTGGCGGAGCGGATCACGCGCTCGCAGTGCAAAGCGAGGTCGGGAATGAGGCCGCCGAAGGCGCGCGCCCCGTCGAACACCGTATGCGCAAGCCAGCCCGCCTGGGTGGAAGCCCCCATGAGCGGCGTATTCCCCTCGGACCAAGTGCCGTCGAGATAGGTGATCGTGCGCATGATGCCGCTAAGCTCCCTTGTATTGATGAATTTCTAGCCACAAGCTAATCATCCCTTGCTGGGAAAGGGAACCCCACGCGGAAGCACAGCAGGAGGGCACTTATGACGGCTGACATCGTGAACCTGCGTCGCTTTAAAAAAAGCAAAGAACGGGAAGCCGACGCGAAGACGGCCGACGCCAACCGTCTCGCCTTCGGGCGCACTAAGGCGGAGCGCCAGAAAAGCGAGGCGGTTCAGACGCTGGAAAGCAAGCGCCTCGACGGCCATAAGCTCGAAGATTAGCCCCAGACTGGCAGCATCACGACGCCCATAGCTGCAAAGATAAGCGCTGAGATTATGCGGGTCGCTTTGAGGGGGAGGCGTTGGCTAATGTTCCGCCCAATCATCACGATCGGCGCGTTCACCAGCATCATTCCGAAGATCGACCCGGCCATCACGGCGGCGAAGGGCTGGTAGGCGGTCGCCATCAGCATGGTCGCAACCTGGGTTTTATCGCCGATTTCGAGAAGGAAGAACCCAACGAGGGCAGCGGCGAACGGGCCGAAGCGCGACGGTTTATCCTCCTCCTCGTCCAGTTTGTCCGGCAGCAGCATCCAGGCCCCGAGGGCGATACAGGCGACGCCGGTCCCCATCCGCAGCCAATAGATCGGCAGTTGATCGGCAAGCTCGACGGCAATCCACCCGGCGGCGATGTGGTTCAAGACCGTCGCCAGGAAAATTCCGGCGATCAGCCGAACCGGCGCACGATAGCGCAAGGCCAGCAGCAGCGCGAAAAGCTGGGTCTTATCGCCCAGTTCCGACAGGGCGACGGCCCCGGTCGAGATAAAGAATGTGGTAAACATGGCCCTTCCCAAGTTCCGGGCGGCAACGAGTACGCAAGCGCGAAATTGCCCGGCCGCCCGGTTTCTTGTTCCGGCGGGCACTCGCGCTTGGTCTCGCCAATCCGAACCCGGACCGGATGCGCCATGAAAGCCGAAGCTTTCAAGCCTGTTGACGCATCCCCGCATACCTGCAAATCCCGAGCGGACAAAAATGCCCGCGACGACGCATTTGCATGACTTTAAGTCTTGCGGCGGCTACTCCCCAAGGGAAGCCGCTTTGTAGGGGAAGCCGCGTTGGGATGCAAGCGGGTGACGGTGCGACGAAAGGCATCTTTCTGGCACCGCACACTCCCGGCTTTTCCCGAAGCATCGCATCGCGTAAGGTGCGCGCCATGACGGCAGAGTTAATCTATCACCTGGCCCGCGCGGCCGATTGGACGAACGCCCTTACCGAGGGTTGGTACGAGGGCGCGGCGGAAGATCGCCGCGACGGCTTTTTGCATTTCTCCACCGCCGAGCAGATCACCGCTTCCGCCGACCGCCACCGTGCGGGCGAAGCGGGGTTAGTGTTGCTGGAAGTGGTCGTCGACCGTTTGCCGCCGCCGGAGCACGGCGGCGGGGTGTTGAAATGGGAGGCGTCGCCGTCGCGCGGGGCGCTGTTTCCCCATCTTTACGGGCGACTCTCGGTGAAAGCGGTCGAACGGGTGGCCGATTTGCCCCTAGTAGCAGAGCCGGACGGCGTGCTGCGCCATGAGTTCCCAACTTGGTATCCCTTTTGGACAAGGACGCGGGCATGAGTCCCCTCCAGTTTTTTGCCCCCATCGCCTATGGCGCGGTGGCGGCGGCGGTTGCGATTGGCGCGCCCGACCTTGTGCAGGCGCTCGGCTTTCCGCCCTCCTTGCTCATCTCGGTGCTGCTTGGGGCGAATGTGTTTCTGTTCGGCATGCTCGCGCAGGAAATGCTGACGCGGCGCACGGCGGATAAGGCACTGGGCGAGCGAATTCAGCGCGTGCAGGACGTTTTGATCCGCCAGCGCAGCGATATGCGCTCGATGCAAGAAACCGTGCGGGCCCAAGGCGAAGCGGGGCCGGAAGGCGCGGCGGAGCTTGAAACCGTCGTCGCTGAAATGCGCATGCTGAAAACCCTGGTCGGCCAGCTTTCCACCAAATCCGCCGCAGCGGCAAAAGCCCGCCCTGCTGCCCCTGCGACCACGCGCCCCGCCGCTCCTAGCCGTCCTCTTACCGCCCACGACGACGATGAGTACGACGATCCGGTCGAACCCGCCTACGATTATGGCGACCTGACCGACGAAGAGTTAATTCTGGATTCGGTACGCGAGGCGTTAAACGAGGATCGTGTCGGCCTGTCGTTGCAACCCATCGTGCAGCTGCCCTCGCGCCGCCTCGCCCTGTATCAGTGCATGGCGGCGATCCGCACGCAGGAAGGCACGGAAATTCCAGCGGAAACCTATCTTCCGATTGCCGAACAGGCGGGCTTGCTGGCGACGATCAACAATATGCTGTTGGTGCGCAGCGTCCAATTCGTGCGTCGCATGCGCCGCCAGCGCAGCCAAGTGGGCTATGTGTGCGAAATCGTCAGCGAAACTTTGCGCGACCGCGATTTCTTTTCGGATTTCACCGCCTTTATGCGCGAAAATACCGATCTGGCCGGACATTTGCATTTCCAGATCACGCAGCACGACGCCTATCGTTTGGACGCCCGCACCGATCAGGAATTGACCGCGCTTGGCAAGCTCGGCTTCCGCTTCGTGCTGGATAAGACGACGAACCTCGATCTCTTCGTGTCGGACCTATCCAATAAAGGCTTCCGCTATGTGAAGGTCGAGGCGCCGATATTGATCGACAAACTGTCGAAGCAGGCCGATCCGCGCGTGTTGCGGCGTAATCTCGATCATGGTGCGATTGATCTCATGGTCGATGGCATCGAGAAGGATGCGCAATTGGTCAAGCTGCTCGATTTCGGCGTTGATTTCGG
>NZ_JBILQX010000117.1:0-11191 GCF_044372965.1 Elstera sp.
ATTTAACCGCCCCCGTCATAAACATGTGATACGTCTTACCCTGCTTGCCGCCCGGCGATGGGCACGGCATGGTGAGGTTTATGGCTAAGGAGGCAGTTCCGATGCGACAGCAAGGACGGTTTTTCGAAGATGGTGCCCGGGTTGCCGGGGGCGCACTAGGGGCTTTGGCCGGGTTGCGGGCCGAGGTCAATGGCTTGGCGCGCGGCCGTCTCGAACGGTTGCTGGCCGATTTGAACTTGGTGACGCGCGACGAGTTCGAGGCGATGCGCGATGTCGCGGTGCGGGCACGGGAAGCCCAGGCGGCTTTAGAAACCCGTTTGGCAGCGCTCGAAGCCCAAATCGCAGCGCTTAGTGCAGTTGCCAAACCCGTTGAAGCTTCCCCGGCTAAAGCCACGCGCTCAAAGGCAAAACCGGCGTCGGACGCCGCAGTTTAGCTGGTTTTTCGACCGATTGATTTCGGTTTGGTCGCCACACTAGGCTTGCCTTTTTAGGTTTTGCCCGGTATCGCTGCCGTAGGGGCCTCGTCTGAGCAGGCGGGGTTTTCGGTGGCGAGGATACCAGCCGTTTCCTTTGGGCTTAGGTCTCGTTCTTTATTTTGGTTCGCCCGGAGGCGACAGGTATGACCACCCTTCGTGAGACAACTCCCGATCTTCCGTCTCATCCGCTCGACATTGTCGAAGACATTGTAACCGCGAATGAGTGGCCGTTCGACCGCGCAAGCGACGACGAACTGATCGCAGAACTGCGCGGTCGGTGGTGCGATTATCGCTTGTTCTTTGTGTGGCGCGACGATGTGAGCGCGCTGCATTTTTCCTGTGCGTTTGACGCGAAGGTGCCCGAAACGCGCCGCCGCGAAATCTATGCGCTCACCGCCCTGATTAACGAGCGCCTGTGGATCGGTCACTTCGAGGTGAGCCTTGAAGACGGCATGCCTTTGTTCCGCCACACGCTGCCGCTGCGCGGACTGCTGACCGGTGCTTCCTTGGAGCAGTTGGAAGATTTGGTCGATGCCGCCTTTACCGAGTGCGAACGCTTCTATCCGGCATTCCAATTGGTGATCTGGGGTGGCAAATCAGCGGAAGAAGCGCTGGAAGCGGCCCTGTTCGAAACCGTCGGCGAGGCGTAACGCATGGGCCTCGCGCTGTTGCTGCTCGGGTGCGGCAAAATGGGCGGGGCCATGGCCCGGGGCTGGTTGGCGTCGGGCACGGTGGACCGTGTCACGATCGTCGATCCCCACCGCCCGAGTGATCCCGTTATTGCCGCCGATCCGCGCGTGGTCTGGGTGCCCGAGGTGGCGGCGCTTGAGGCGCCGGGCGCGCTCGATGCCGTTATTCTCGCCGTGAAGCCGCAGATGATGGATGGGGCGCTCTCCGCGCTTACCCCGAAACTCACCGGAACGCCGCTGATTCTCTCCATCGCCGCCGGCAAAACCATTGCCTATTTCCGCCAGTATTTTGATGCCGCGCTGCCGCTGGTGCGCTCCATGCCGAACCTACCCGCCGCGATTGGCCGGGGCGTGACCGTTTGCGTTGTGACCGAGAGCGTTACGGCAGCCCACCAGAAGCTTGCGACCGATCTTCTCTCGGCCTGCGGGGCGGTGGAATGGGTTGCGGATGAAAAGCTGATCGATGCGGTCACGGCGCTGTCGGGCGGCGGCCCGGCCTATGTGTTCGCGCTGATCGAAGCGATGACCGAGGCGGGGATTGCGGTCGGCCTTGCCCCCGATCTCGCCGGGCGACTCGCCCGCGTTACCGTGGCGGGCGCGGGGGAGTTGGTGCATCAATCCGATCTTCCCGCCAGCACCTTGCGCGAGAATGTGTGCAGCCCCGGCGGCACCACCATCGAAGCCATCAAAGTGCTGATGGGGCCAGACGGCTGGCAACCGATCATCACCCGCGCGATTACCGCCGCCACGCGCCGCGCCGAACAACTCGGTTCATAAAACTGCCTTTTTGACTCCGCAGGATTCCCGCTGACCGTGCAGGTCGCTTTCTGCTAGGGTGTCGCTACGGGAGGGAGACCCCAAACTGATGACCGATCCGGTTCTTCTGGCGGTAAGCCGCGCCATTGCCGAAACGGCCTGGACCAATGTGCCGATGGCCGAATGGGCCGCGCGCGCCGACGTGCCGTTAGCCGACCTTCAAGCGCGTTTCCCAACGAAGCTCGCCATTCTGCTGGCCTGGAATAAGGCCGCCGATACCATGATGCTCACCGATTTGTCGGCGGACGAGCAGGAAGGCCCGATCCGGGACCGGCTGTTTGCGCTGCTGATGCGCCGCATCGATGCGTTGCAACCGGGACGCGACGCCCTGGCGTTGCTCCCCGATCCGCGCCGAGGCGCACCGCATTTGCTGGTCGCCGTTGCGCCGCATCTCTTACCGTCGATGGTCTGGACGCTCGAAGCCGCCGGGCTCGCCACGGGGGGAATGCTCGATCTCTTGCGCGCCAAGGCGCTCGGCATCACCTATGGACTTACGCTTCGCGCCTTTGTGGCCGACCCCAACCCGGATCTATCGGATACGATGAAGGCCCTCGATCAAGCGCTAAAGCGATTGCAGGGCTGGCCGTTTGCCCTGCCGCGCGAGGCATCTCCCACCGCGCCCGAGGCCGCTGCTACGCCATCGAACGGCCTCTAAGTTTCCCTCCGATCCTTGGGGGAAGTGTGCACGCAAAAGTTATGTTGCACTGCACAAAATGCCTTGATTTTAGGCGGACGCTGTGACATGGTGTTCTCATGTTGCAGCGCAGCAATAGACCTTACCCCCTCAGGAGACCTCCCATGGCCCAGAACCCCTTCTTCGATTTCGACTTCACCAAGATGATTTCCGAATACAAGCTGCCCGGCGTGGACGTGGAAGCGCTTGTGTCGGCACAGCGTCGCAATATCGAAGCGATCACCGCCGCCAACCAACTCGCTTTTGAAGGCCTGCAAGCCGTTGGTCGTCGTCAGGCCGAAATTCTGCGCCAGACGCTGGAAGAAGCCGCCTCCGTGCTGCGCGATAGCGTTGCCCAGGGCTCGCCGGAAGAAAAGATCAGCAAGCAGACCGAACTTGCCAAACATGCCTTCGAAAAGGCCTTGGCCAATATGAAGGAACTTGCCGACCTGCTCACCAAGTCGAACCAGGAAGCCGCCGCCGTGATCAGCGCGCGCGTGACTGCCAGCATCGACGAAGTGAAGGGCCTGCTGGCCAACATTAAGAAGTAATATCAACAGCCGTTGATTGCTTTATGCAAAGGGCTATTCCCGTTTAGGGAATAGCCCTTTTGTTTTTTCTGATGAATCCTTTGGTTCATTAAATTTTCCTTAATAGAATTAGAAAAACTTCGTAATTTCTGAATAGTATTGCGCGCAGATTGTCACAAAACTGTCATTAACGCTGGGGTAATTTGCCAGAGTCTCTTGTAGGAGGATCCGACCATGACCCTTCCCGCGCTCGGTATCCGGGGTCGGCTTTGGCTGGCTTTTGGCGCGATTTCGGCGCTGCCGATCATCGCTGCCCTCGTCGCCTGGTTCGCCTTTGCCGATGTTGCCGCCCGGATGGATCTGGTCGCCGATCAACGCCTCCCGCAAATCGAAACCGCCCTGCGGCTCGCCGCGAAAGCCGAACAATTGGTTGGCTTCGGCCCTGCTCTTGTCGCCGCTCCAGACCCGGAAACGCGGGCGGGGCTCTGGCAAAAGGCAACCCCGACCGAGGCCGACGCGCGCCGCTTGATCGATGCCCTGCGCAGCACGACCGACGCGAGCGAGATTACCGACTTCAGCTCCTATATCGACGATATGGTCCGCATGTTGGACGGCATCCGGCAGGCGGTCGACTCGACGACGGCCATTCGCGCGCGCCTTGCCGAAACCACTTTGTCCGTCGATCTGACCGCCCAAGATTTCGATCAATCCGCCACCCGGCTAAGCCAAAGCGAAACCGGGGCTTTGCTGCGGCAATTGAACGCCCGCCTTGCGACCCAGGTCCAAGCGCTGCCCGCGATGAACGATGTCGACGCGGTGAACCGGACCAGCCGGGCCGTGCAGGAACAGCAAGCGACGATGATCCGGCTGATCGACGGTTTGAACGCCGCCGACAAGGCCGAAATGGCCCCGCCGCTCGCGTCCTGGCAGGCGATTCTCTCGGCGCAACCCTTCCAACAGCAGGTCAACTACCTGCTCGACGGCCAGGACCGCGATTTGCTGCTGGGCTCGAACGTCTCGGTCGCCGAACGCATCCGCGAACGCACGGCCAAACTGGTGCAGGACGCGCGCGGCGGGGTTATGACCGCCGCCGAGGATGTGCGCCGCGTGATCGCCGCAGGCGTGCAGAAGCTGTTGGGCGTTGCCGCCGGGGCCGTGGTTCTTGCCATTGTGATCGGCTGGTTCTACGTGAGCCGCCAAGTGATTCGCCGCCTGATGCGCCTGATCGACGCGATGGGCCGCCTGTCCCAAGGCCAGCGCGACGCTTTGATCGAGGATAAGGGCCGCGACGAAATCGGGGCGATGGCCGAAGCCTTGCGGATTTTCCACGAAAACGCCCTGGCGGTCGATCGGCTCAATCAGGAAAAAATCGAAGCCGAACGGGTGGCGGAAGAAGACCGCCGCGCGACCCTAAACCGCCTCGCCGACGGGTTCGAAGCCAGCGTGCGCCATATCGTCGAGGACGTGGGCAACGCCGCCACCGATATGCAGGGCTCCGCCGATGGGCTCGCCGAGGTCGTCGGCACCACTCAGGAGCGGGCGGAGGATGTGCGCAGCGCCTCCGATCAAGCGGTGATGCATAGCCAAACCGTTGCCTCGGCGGCAGAGGAATTGACAAGCGCCATCGGTGAAATTGGACGGCAAGTCAATCACGCCGCCGGAATCACCGGCTCCGCCAGCGCCGCCGCCGATATGTCGGAACAGCAGATGCGCCAGCTTGCCGCCGACGCCCAGCGCATCAATGAGGTCGTGGAACTGATCCAGGCGATTGCCGCGCAAACCAATCTGCTGGCCCTCAATGCAACCATCGAAGCCGCACGGGCGGGGGACGCGGGCAAGGGTTTCGCCGTCGTTGCCGCCGAAGTGAAAGCGCTCGCCATGCAAACCGGACGCGCGACCGACGAGATTCGCGGGCTCGTCTCCACCATCGGCGCGCAAACCCAGGTGGCGGTGAGCAATATCGCCAATATCACCAGCGTCATGCGCGAGGTGAATGAGGTCGCCGCCGCGATTGCCGCCGCCGTGGAACAGCAAGGGGCCGCCACCCAGGAAATCGCCCGCACCGTCCAGGATGTCGCCCAGGGCGCGGTCGGCGTGAACCGGAATATTCTGGCGGTCTCGGACGCAACGGCAACGGCGCGGATGGTGTCGGCTTCGGTTCAATCGGCGGCAACGGGGCTTTCGACGTCGGCGCAAACCCTGCGCCGGGAAGTGGATGAATTCGTTATGCGGGTGCGGGCCTAGCAGCATCTCATAGCGTTTCACGCCGGGCTTGGGTATAGACAGATCATGAACGATTTCTCCGATCTGCCCGAACCCGGCACCCCCGACGATCTTCCCCCCTACCTCCTGGGGCTCAATCCGCCGCAACGCGACGCGGTGGAAGCCACGGAGGGGCCGGTGTTGGTGCTGGCAGGCGCGGGTACGGGGAAAACCCGCGTGCTGACCTCGCGCCTCGCCCATCTCATTCTAACGCGCCGCGCCCAGCCCTACCAAATTCTGGCCGTGACCTTCACCAACCGCGCGGCGCGGGAAATGCGGGATCGCGTCGCCGCCCAAATCGGCCCGATGGCGCAGGATATTTGGCTGGGCACCTTCCACGCGCTGGCCGCCCGGCTGCTGCGCCGACACGCGGAGCTAGTCGGGCTGAAAAGCACCTTCAGCATTCTCGATACCGACGATCAGTTGCGCCTGCTGAAGCAAATCTTGCAGGCCAATGCGGTCGATGAAAAACGCTGGCCCGCCAAACTGCTGCTCGGCACGATTGAGCGCTGGAAAGATCGCGGCCTCACCCCCGACAAGCTGTCCATCGACGATGGCGGCGAGATGGCGGGCGGGCGGCTGGTCGATCTCTATCGTCAGTATCAGGACCGGCTGAAGATTCTGAACGCCTGCGATTTCGGCGATTTGCTGCTGCATATCGTCACCATCTTCCAGCAGCACCCGGACGTTCTGGCCGAATATCACCGCAAGTTCCGCTATATTCTGGTCGATGAGTATCAAGATACGAACGTGGTGCAGTACCTCTGGCTGCGGCTGCTGGCCCAACAGAGCAAGAATATCTGCTGCGTCGGCGATGATGACCAATCGATCTACGCCTGGCGCGGCGCGGAAATCGACAATATCTTGAAGTTCGACAAGGATTTCCCCGGCGCGAAGATTGTGCGCCTGGAGCAAAACTACCGCTCGACTGCGCCGATTCTGGCCGCCGCCGGGCATCTCATCGCCCATAACGAAGGCCGTCTCGGCAAGACCCTGTGGACCGATAAAGACGGCGGCGCGCCGGTTAAAGTGCGCGGCGTTTGGGACGGGTCGGAAGAAGCGCGCGAAATCGGCGATGAAATCGAAAGCCTCCAGCGCGACGGCCACGGGCTTGGCTCAATGGCGATTCTGGTGCGCGCCGGGTTTCAGACGCGCGAGTTCGAAGAGCGGCTGCTCACCTTGGGCGTCCCCTACCGCGTCATCGGCGGCTTACGCTTCTATGAGCGCGCCGAAGTGCGCGATGCCATTGCCTATCTGCGCCTGATCGCCCAGCCCGACGATGATCTTGCCTTTGAGCGCATCGTCAACGTCCCCCGGCGCGGCATTGGCGATGTGGCCTTGCAGACGCTGCACCGGGCGGCGCGGGGGGCGGGCCTCTCGCTCAGCCTCGCCGCTTATGAGGTTGTGGCGTCGGACGAGTTGAAACCAGCGGCGCGCAAGGCCGTGTCGGGTTTTCTGACCGATATCGACCGGTGGCGGCAACTGGCCCAGGGGCTTTCCGTCGCCGAACTCACCGAGCAGATTCTCGACGAATCGGGCTATACCGCCATGTGGCAGGCCGATAAATCGCCCGAAGCGCCGGGACGGTTGGAAAACCTCAAGGAACTGGTGCGCGCCGTCGAAGAGTTCGAAACCCTCCCCGCTTTCCTGGAACACGTCAGCCTCGTCACCGAGCGCGCCGAAAACAGCCAGGAGGAGCAGATCACCCTGATGACGCTCCACGCCGCCAAGGGGCTGGAATTCGACACCGTGTTTCTGCCCGGCTGGGAGGAGGGGGTGTTCCCCAATCAGCGCAGCCTGGATGAAAGCGGCGCGCGCGGGCTGGAGGAGGAACGCCGCCTCGCCTATGTCGGCATCACACGGGCAAAAGCGCGCGCGTATATTTTCCACGCCGCCAATCGGCGCATTCATAATCAATGGCAATCGCTGCTGCCCTCGCGCTTCCTAGGCGAGTTACCGCAGGCGGATATCGATCTGTCCGCCGCCACCGGCCTCGCCGGGGCCTATAGGGCCAGTGTGGGGACGGGTGCGACCGAAACCTATAGCGGGGCGAGTTACGGCGGCGGCGCAAGCAACGGCGACCGCTGGGCCGCGCGGCGCGCCGCGCCCAGCCGGGGCCCCGTTATCGAAGGACGCGCGACCCGGCTCGCAACGGGCCAGTCGCCGCGCTTTCAGGTGGGCGACCGGGTTTTCCATCAAAAATTCGGCACCGGCACCGTGGACATCGCCGATGGCGATAAGCTGCAAGTCACTTTTGAGGCGGCGGGCGTGAAGCACGTTATGGCTGCATTTATCGAGAAAAGCGCGTAAGATTATGAGGGTTTGCATTACCTTACGGTTCGATTCTCATTCTGTTAAGAAATATTGAGTCAGAATAAACGGGGTGCATCGCGGGGGGAGAGAGGACGCATGATCGGTCGACCAATAGCAAAAGCCGGGCCTTCCCGCGCTAAGGTGCGGGACAAGCGGCTGAGCATGCCGAACCTCTTCATCGATCTGCGCGATAAAGTCTACCGCACCAATACCTGGGCCCCCGGTAAGCTGATTCTGTCGGACTATGAGGGCGCGCTTGCGACCGGCGAAGATTTTTCCGGCGTGCTCAAAATCGGCGGCAGCCCAAAAGTGTTCCTGTTTGATGGGCACGCCGCGCGCGTCGATTACATCAATAAAAAACTCGCCGCGAGCTTCGAGTTGCACTCTGCCGAAGCGCAAGACCTGTTGGCCAAATACTATTCCGTTAAAGAAAATAACCCCGCCGCCGAACTTCCGCCGCTGCTCTTCAGCCTTGCCTACCGCACCGTCAATTGGTCGCTATCCGGGTTCCTCATTGGCAATTACGCCGGCAAACTGAAAATCGGCCAGCAATTTTCCGGTATGATTCGGCTGGATAAAACCACGAAAGCTGGCTTTTTCCGCGCCGAAGTGAAGCGGCATGTTGGGGCGGTGCGCGGCCTTGGGGCACAGTTTCTCAGCCTGACGCCGGAAACGTTCGAGATGTTTGAAATCGCCATGAAGAAATCGGAAAGCGCGGGGAATTAATCCCCGCTTTCCCCCAACGGCAAAGCGCTTTACGGTGCGCACCGCTTCAAAACGCGGGTAAGGTCCATTATGGCGCAAGAATATAAAATCATCCTCGTGGTTAAAGAAACCTCGGTGCAGCCCTTCGCCGATGCGCTGGACGATCTGTCGGTCGCGATTGCCGCCTTCGAGATCGTCCCCGGTGGCGATTGGCGGCTCGAAGCCTATGCGATTGAAGAACCGGAGGCCGCGACCGTCGCCGAGCGCCTAACGCTGGCTGCGACCGCCCACGGGCTGCCGCTGCCAAAGTTCGAGATCGAAGCGCTCCCGCAGACCGATTGGCTGGCGGAAAACCGCCGCTCCTTCCCGGCGCAAACCATCGGGCGCTTCTTTATCCACGGCTCGCATTTCGAAGGCCCGCCCCCATCGGGATCAATACCGCTGCTGCTCGACGCCGCCACCGCCTTCGGGTCCGGCGAACATGAAACGACGCGCGGGTGCTTGATCGCCATCGACCGCATCGGCAAGCAGCGCCGCCCGAAAAAGCCGCTGGATGTGGGGTGCGGGTCCGGCATTTTGGCGCTCGCTATGGCCAAACGCTACCGCCGCAAAGTGATCGCCTCCGACCTCGACCGCGAATCGGTGCGCGTTGCGCGGGAGAATATGCGCCTGAACCGCGAAAGCGCCTGGGTACGGGTGGAGCATGGCGCGGGTTACCGCCTGCCGATCATCGGGCGGAACAAACCCTATGACTTGATCGTCGCCAATATTCTGGCGAAACCCCTGTGCCAATTGTCGAAAGACCTAAAGCGGCACCTGTCGAAAGACGGCACCGTTATTCTCTCGGGCCTGCTGCAAGCCCAGGAAACCATGGTTCTGTCGGCCCACCGCCGCCAGGGCCTGCGTCTGGTCAACCGTCAACGCCGCAAAGGCTGGAGCACGCTGACGCTCGCCGCGCGACGCTAAGGACCCTGTAACCTTCGCCCCGGTGCGTCCGAAGTCACTCTATATCCTATGAGGAGCGATGACATGGCCGCCCCGTGGCGAACCCGAAGCGGGCAGATTTCCGCGCTCAAGCTTGGCGTTTTCATCGGCCTTTTTTTACCGGCCCTTTGGCTCGCCCTGCGCTGGGCCGGGCTGGCGTCCGATCTTGGCCCGCGCCCGATAATGGAAACAATCCACCGCAGCGGCGATTGGGCCGTGCGCTTGTGGCTGATCTCCCTGGCGATTACCCCGCTGCGCCACCTGTTCCGCGCCGCGCCCTTGGTGCAGGTGCGCCGGATGGTGGGGGTTGCGGTCTTCGCCTATGCCGCCCTGCATTTCGCCCTCTATATCGCCGATCTCTCCTTCGACCTGTTGAAGGTCGCCTCCGAAATCTACCTGCGCTTTTACCTTACGATTGGCTTTGTCGCGCTGCTTGGCCTCGCGGCGATGGCGGCGACCTCGACCGATGGCATGCTGCGCCGAATGGGCGGGCGGGCGTGGCGGGGCTTGCATAGGCTCACCTATCCGCTCGCCGTGGTTGCCCTCGTGCATTTCGGTTTGCAGTCGAAGCTAGACGTGAGCGAGCCGATGGTGATGACCGGGTTGCTGCTGTGGGTTCTGCTGCTGCGCTGGCCAAAAGCGCGCGGCGGATGGGCGCTTGTGCCGGGCGTGATCGCTGTAGCCCTGGCAACGGCGGGGCTGGAAGCGCTTTGGTACAGTTTGCGCAGCGGTGCGCCGCTGATGGCGGTGCTCAGTGTGAATTTTTCGACCGGTCTCGGCGTGCGTCCGGCCCATTGGGTTGGGATTCTGACGGGGGCGGTCGCGCTCGCCGCCCTATTGTGGCAAGCGCGACCGATAGAGGCTAGTCGCGGAAATTCTCGAACTGCAAAGGTTGCTCGATCTTAAGCGTGCGCAACAGCGCGATGGCTTCTTGCAGATCGTCGCGCTTTTTGCCGGTTACGCGCAGCTCGTCGCCCTGAATGGCGACCTGGACCTTCATTTTCGAGTCCTTCACCGCGCGCGTAATCACTTTCGCCACGTCCTGCGGAATGCCCTGCTTGACGGTGATGACCTGGCGCACGCTATTGCCCATCGCTTTTTCGACGGTTTTATAATCGAGTGCGCTGGGTTCGATCTTGCGGCGGGTGAAATGCACTTTCAGCAACTCGTGCATCTGATCGAGCTTCAACTGATCGTCGGCCAGAACGGTTAAATCATTGTCTTTGCGCGTAATTTCGCACTTCGACCCTTTGAAGTCGAAGCGCGTGCCGATTTCACGGATAATATTGCCTAGGGCATTATCGACTTCGGCAATATCGGTTTTCGACACAATATCGAAGGACGGCATGGGTCGCTCCTCATAGATCGCAGACGGTTGGCGGCATTGAAAGGCCGGATGGGGTTCCGGGGGCAAGCAAAAAATCTTGCTTCGGAATCCGAATCTCTCCCCCTTGCAGCCCGGCGGGACGATTCCTATCTCCAATTCGTCGATGCCGAACTCGGGTCGACGCTGAAAACCGGATGCGCCCGAAAGGCGATCCACCCTTTTCCATGTTGCTTCTCTAGGAGAATATGGCCATGCGTACGCTTAATCTGAATCCGCTCTTCCGTTCCACCGTTGGGTTTGATCGTCTCATTCATTTGATGGATGCGGCCCAGCGGGCCGAGGATACGAGCGCCAGCTATCCGCCCTATAATATCGAAAAGCGTGCCGATGACCGCTATCGCATCACGATGGCCGTT
>NZ_JBILQX010000012.1:0-43196 GCF_044372965.1 Elstera sp.
CGACGCAAAAGCCGGAAAGCCTGCTGTACCGCGTGCTGATGGCCTCCAGCAAACCCGGCGATATTGTGCTCGATCCTTTCTTTGGTACCGGCACCACCGGCGCGGTTGCTAAATATCTGGGCCGCCACTTCATCGGCCTTGAGCGCGACGAAGCCTATGCCGCTGGTGCGCAAGCGCGGATCGACAGCGTCGAGCCCGCCCCCGCCGAGGCGATTGCGGCGACGCAATCGCCGCGCGAAGCCCCGCGCATTCCCTTTGGTAATCTGGTCGAACTCGGCCTGATCCGGCCCGGCGAGCTGTTGTTCGACGTGCGCCGCCGATACTCCGCCCGCGTCCGCGCCGATGGCAGCCTTGCTGCCGATAGCGCCCGCGGCTCCATCCACCAGGTCGCAGCCGCTTTGCAATCGGTTCCCAGTTGCAACGGTTGGACTTTCTGGCACGTCGAGCGGCACGGGCAATCCGTACCTCTGGACTCTCTCCGCAGCACCCTCCGAGAAGGACTACGCGCATGACCCCCCGTCCCCACTTCCCGCCGCCGCCGGTGCGTGTCAAAGCTGTTGACAGTCAAGTCATGCTGACCGTGCGCGTCGAAGCCGAGCTTGAACGCCGCCTCGCCAATCTCGCCCGCGCCACGGGCCGGACCAAGAGCCATTATGCCCGCGAAGCGATTATGCGCCTGCTCGCGGAAAAAGAAGCCCCGATCCGCGAAACCCCGTCTGTGCCGATGCCACGCTTCCAACCCGTGGTAGGCCGCTAGGGGATTTGCCCCAAAATTTAGAATCATCTCTTGATTCCGTTAGGATTAGAGACGAATTATTAACCTATCTCAGGTTTTACTGAGACAAGTGATCGAGAGAAGGGCAACGCCTCCGCTCTTCTCTCGGGCCCCGCCCACCGAGCGCTTGTGCCTCTGCTGCTCGGTGGACGGGGTTTTTTTATGCCAATCGTTACGCTTGCGACAGGTCAGCCGAACTGTACCGAGCGGCGGCTGAACGACCCATATTCAAACCCATCGATCGGAAAGTGAATCGCTTCGTCATAGGCAAGCGACGCGCCGACGACCATCAGCAACGGCAGAAAATGCTCGTCGGTCGGCAGCGACTCCTTCGCCCCCGGGGCTTGGCTCTCGAAATTCCCCAAGGCCTGAACGTCCTTTCGCGTCACCGCATCGGCAATCCAGGCATCGAACTCGGCGGCCCAGGCGCGCGGCGGCCCCTGGTGAAACCCGGCCCGCATATTATGGGTGATATAGCCGCTGCCAATAATCATCACCCCCTCGTCCCGCAGGGGCGCGAGCGCTTCGCCAATCCGAATCAGATCGGCGGGAGGGACTTTCGGAATCGCGATCTGCAGCACCGGAATATCCGCCTCCGGATAGCAGCAAAGCAGCGGAACATAGGTGCCGTGATCATAGCCGCGCGCCGGGTCGCGCCGGGTTTTCGTGACGCCCGCAAGGAGCGCCTCCACTCGGTCCGCCAACTCCGGCGCGGGCGGGCAGGGGTACTTCAACTGATACAGCGGCTCTGGGAAACCATAGAAATCGTAAATCAACGGCTGCGGGCTGGTCGCGCCGATAACGAGTTCCCGCTCCTCCCAATGGGCGGAAATCATCAGAATCGCTTTCGGGCGCGGCAGGGTTTTCGCCCACGCCGCAAGCCCGGCAACGCGCGCCTCGTCGGCCAAAAGCATCGGCGAGCCGTGGGCGATAAAAAGAGCGGGCATGGTCATGGGCGAATCCCTTCCAAAAAAGTCAGTGCCCCGCATACATGGCAGGCTTGGCCCCGGTTCGGCAGAGCGCTAATCTGCGACACATGGTTGACGAAACGGAAACCTTTCACCCTTCCCAGCCGCTCAGCGGCGGCTTAGACGATCTGCGCGCCTTCTGTGCCGTGGTCGATCTCGGCACGCTCACCGCCGCCGCGCGGCTGTTGGGCGAAACCAAAGGGTCGATCAGCCGTAAAGTGCAACGGCTGGAAACCCAGTTGGGAACGCGCCTACTCGCCCGCACCCCCCGCGCCGTCCATCCGACCGAAGAAGGCCGTCGCTTTCACCAAAGCGCGCGCGACGCCCTGGCCGTGCTGGACGATGCTGCCGATAGTGCCCGCCAAACCCGGCAAGCGGTGCGCGGGCTTATCCGGTTCACCGCGCCGGTGGATTTCGCCACGCACATCTTGCCGCCGCTGTTGGTGGCCTTTCAGCACGCCCATCCGCAGGTGCGTATCGAGATGGTCGGGCTCGACACCACTCTCGACCTTACCGCCCATCGGCTCGATCTCGCGTTGTGCGTTAGTCTGGGGCCGCTGGCCGATCTCTCCTACCCGGTCTTGCCGCTGCGCGCGATCACCATGGGCCTTTTTGCCGCCCCCACCTATCTCGATCAGCGCGGCGCGCCAACGACTCCCGGAAGCCTATCCGCCCACGCGACGATTCTCGCGGCCACCTTTCGGGGTCAATCGGCGCTCACCCTGCGACGCGGCCTAGAGGAAGAAACGGTCCCCGTGCGCGCCCAGCTTATCACCGCCGATTTCACCAGCGCGCTGCGCTGTGCCGAAGCCGGGGGCGGTATCGCCCCGCTGCCGCATCTGGTCGCCGCCGAAGCCGTGGCTCAGGGCCGCCTTACCCCCGTTCTCACCGATTGGAGCTTGGGAGAAGGCCATCTCTACGCCCTCACCCAGGACGGGCGCGGCGGCCCCGCGCGGGTGCGGGCTTTACTGAGTTTTTTGAAAACGGCGCTGAACGCGGATTAAACCGCGGGCGGAACCACGCCAGGGGCGGGCGTGCCCGCAAAATTGGCCGCAGCCCCCGCCGGTTGGCCTTCGGTGCCGCCCCGGACCGTGACCGCGTTCGACGCGAAAATAACGCCCGCATCGCGCAACGCCGCATAAACCCGCTTTAGCGCTTCCCGCTGCAACCAACTGGCGCGGTCGGGTTTGGAGGTGAACTTCAAGCGGACGACAATGGCGGTATCATCAATCGCGGCCACGCCCTGCATTTTGAGCGGCAGAATCATCAGTGGCGCAAACTCCGGCATTTCCGCCATGGCGAGGCCGACGCGCTTGATGGTTTTGCGGGCAACTTCGATATCGGTCTCGCGGTCGAGCCGGATATTGAACTTCACCGTCGCCCATTCGCGGCTGGAATTGGTGACGGAGGAGATTTGACCGAAGGGGATTGTATGGACGAGCCCGCTCTGGTGCCGCAACTGCACCGAGCGCAGCGTAATGCGCTCCACGGTGCCCTTCAGCCTGCCGGTATTGATATACTCACCGACGCGAAACGCATCGTCGGCGATAAAGAAAATGCCCGAAACGATATCGCGCACCAGGGCTTGCGAGCCGAAGGAAATGGCGAGGCCCAAAATCCCGAACCCGGCCAGCAGCGGGGAAATATCGATGCCGAGGCGCGATAAACCCACGAGCACGGTTAAACCGATAACGGCAGCCAGAACGACCGCGCGGAGTAGAGGTAAAATCGTACCGAAACGGCTGCGAACCTGAGGCTCTGCGCCCTCCTCTTCGGCGTCTGGGCCAACAGGGCCCGTCGCGTTTTTGGTCGGAGCGTAGGCAGTAAACAGCGCCGACAGAAAGGTCCAGATAATCCAACCGACGAGGAAAACGGCAATGACCGAAATCGGGCCTTCCAGCGCGGCCACCTGGGTGGGCGTAAAAATCTCAGCCAAAAAGAACTGCCAGAGGCGGCTTAAAACCCAAAGGCCGAGAATCCAGACAGCCGCCCCCGCCGTTGTTGCCGCAACCAAGGCCCAGGCGCGAATAATCGGGTTGGTTCCGACCAAACCCGTTTCGGAACAGGGCATATGGGCGATCCATTCGCGGATCAAGGCCCCAAGCCCCGCCGCCGTAATCGGGATGAGGACGAGCAGAATTTGCGTCGCCCCCGCCGCATTTGCCCAGCGCGCCCCATCCGGCGCAACCGCCGCGACGCGGCCCACGGCCCAAATCAGCACTGCCGAGGCGATTAAAAAAGTGGGGAGGGCCGAGGCCATGACGCGGCGCGCCGCGCTCACCGGCTCTGCCCCCAGGCACAGCGCGCGAATATCGCGCCGCCCAACCCAAAACCACCACAGCTTATAAACCGTTATTGCCCCGCCAAATAGGCTGAACCACCCGGCAATCGCCAAGGGCGACGACCCGATTCGCCCGAAAAGTTCGACGGTGAACAGAATCGACGGACCGATAAACCCATAAAACCGCATGCAGCGGGCATGAAACTCGGCATTGGGCATCGGCATAACCCGGCACGCGGGCCGACCGGGTGCGAGCAGAAATTCCGCCGTGGCAACATAGGCGATAAAGCCGATGGCAACGGCGCTTACCCCTTCGGCGATCCAGCGGGCCAAATCGGGTTCCGGGAGCAGCCGGGCGCTCAAGGTTTGCGACAGCAGCAAAAACAGACAAAGCCCGAGGATGTGGGATAGCCAGGTAGCAAGCCCACCCGCAACACGCTCGATCAGCGCGCTATCGGGCCGGGTCGGTCGCCAATCCAGCCGCGCACGCGGCCACAGCACCCGGACCCCACGCATCAGACTATAGCCCGCAAGGGCTGAGCCCAGCACGATTGCCAGCGCGACACCCATCGCCTGCAAGGGCGATCCTCGGTTGCGGATATCGCCCCACGCCCGGATCAAATCATCGCCAAGGCGCGGAATATAGGGGACGGAATCCCACCCATATTGGGTGCCGATCATAAAATTCTCGGTGAGTAACGCCCACCCGCTGCGCTCGGCATCGGGCGACAGCGGTGCCATCATCGCAGCCTGCGCCGCCGGCGTCATTAAGCGGAGTTCGACGGGCCGGCCCTGGCGCGACGCGGCATCGACCAGCCGTTCCACAACGCCCGGCGCTTCTTCCCCCGTTACGGTAATAATGATGGGAGTCGATGAATTCGGCGCGGCAGTCGCCGCCGTTCCGAGACCAATGATGCACACGAGGGCCGCCAGAAGCCCCCAAACCCGGAGGCCCCACCCTGCGCGCTTCAAGCCTTGGCCCCGCCGCAGCTTAATTCTCGCCCCCATCGCCCCCGAACAGCTTGGCGCGGTTGGGCAAAAGGGAGCGCAGCTTATCCATCGGTTTGGCGCGCGAGCCCGATTCGGGTGCGGTCGGATTCCCGGTCAAGTTAATCAACTCAACCCGCCGTTCGACCGAATTGCGGAACTCTTCGCTCGCCCCAGCCTTCATGGCTTTAGGCAGATATTCTTTGACCATCAGCAGAATAGCCTGCTTCTGCTTTAAGCGCTGATCCTGGGCAGCATCGCGCGCCTTTGCTAATAGATCGTCAATATAAAAAATATACCCTTCCTTTTCCATATTAACGATCGAGCGTTGCGCATCATGAATCAAGTCACGCGGCAGTTTTGGATTTTTAATGAAAATTTGAATATTTGTAACCGAGCGTTCCATTGATGAAATTTGCCCGGTTTGGGCATATTTCATCCCATCGGCGACCAATTGATCGACGCGTTTGCGGGTTTGCTCGACCAAACGGTCGAGTTCTTGCGCTTTTTGGATATTGTCCCGGTTTCCTGTCATGATCTTCTCTTAACGTAGAATCTCTTGAAAGTCCGTAAAAATCGAGATTCTTAAACGTGTGCGCGTGGGCGCATCCACACCGCCGTATCGTGGAAGACCGCCCCACCCGCTGGGGCCGGACTGAAATCCGATACAAGGGTATTGATGCCCAACTTCTCCGGGAAATCGCCGTTGCGCCAAAGCCCTTCGGCAACCAGGAGCGCCGGGTTCATGCCATCGCGCACCGTAGCGGTGAGTGTAATCGACCCTTGCGGATTCCCCACTGTGACAAGATCGCCATCGCTAATGCCCTGCGCTGCCGCCGTATCTGGGTGGATTAGCAGTTTCGGCGTGCCCTCGCGCACCCGCGACGCCCCGACGTCCGAAAAACTGCTGTTGAGGAACTGACGGGCGGGCGGGGCGATCAGCTTGAACGGATGCGTGGCGTCACGCGGGGCAATAATATCCCAATGGTCGGGCAAGCGCGGCAGGTTGGGATCATCGATCCCCACGCTCGACCAATCGGGCGCGAAATGGAATTTCTTGTCCGGGGTGGCAAAACCACTTTCAAACCGCCCTTCCTCCGACGACGGGGTACAATCAACCCAGCGCTGCGCCTCGAAGGTTGCCAGATCGGGATAGCCCGAGGCCGCGAGCGTCTGCTCGATCATCTCCCGCGCGGTCAGATCGAACCCCGGCTTGTCGCCAACGCCCAGGCGCTGCCCCAGGGCATTGATGAGATCATGGTTCGAGCGGCACTCCCCCGGCGGATCGATCAGGCGCATCCCCACCTGCAAATGCCCGTGGCCGCCAGCGGTGTAGAGATCGTCATGCTCCACGAACATGGTCGCGGGCAGCACAATATCGGCCATCAGGGCGGTGTCGGTCATGAACTGCTCATGGACGACCGTAAACAGATCCTCGCGGGCAAAGCCTTGCGCCACCAAGGCGCTATTCGGGGCCACCACCATCGGATTGGTATTCTGGATCAGCAGCGCCATCACCGGCGGGCCGTCCTGCAACTCCGATTGATCGCTCGTGAGTTGCCCCGTGAGCGCCGCGCCGATCCGGCTCATGTCCATCACGCGCACGTCGGGCCGGCGCATCGGCGTTCCGTCGATCAAGCGCTTGTCGAGCTTATAGAGCGTGGCGCCGTAGGACCAGAACGCCCCGCCGCCCGGAACTTGCCACGCACCCGTAACCGCCGGAAGGCAGGTGACAGCGTGAACGTTCAAAGTGCCGTTGCGCACGCGGCTAAAGCCGTAACCGATCATCAGATAGGCTTTTTGTGTGCCGGTATAAAGAGCCGCGAACTCTTCGATCTGCTGCACCGTGAGCCCGGTGATCGCCGCCGCCCATTCCGGCGTTTTAGCGGCGACCTGGGCTTCGAGCGCCGCGTAATCCTTCGTCTGCGCTGCCATATAGGCGCGGTCGGCCCGCCCGTCGCGGAAGGCAATATGCATGACGGCGCAGGCCAGCGCACCGTCGGTGCCCGGCAGCAAGGGAAGGTGCATGTCGGCAAGATCGGCAGTCGGCGAGCGGTAGGGGTCGATCACCACGATCTTCGCGCCATTCTGCTTGCGCGCCTTGCTCATAAACCCGGCGATATGGACGTGGGTCGTCACGGGATTGCCGCCCCAAATGACGATAATCTCGCTCTGGAGCATTTCCTGCGGATGCGTGCCGCGCTCGAAACCGGTGCCCGCCACCCAGCCCGACCGCGCGAGGGCCGTGCAGATCGTCCGCTTCTGATCGGAATAACCGAGGGCGTGGCGCAGGCGATGAATCCCGTCGCGCTGCACTTGGCCCATCGTGCCCGCATAATAATAGGGCCAAATCGCCTCAGCCCCATGGGTCTCGGCAATGGCTTTGAAGCGCGCGGCGATTTCGTCCAGCGCCTCATCCCAGGAGATGGGGGTAAACTGGCCACTGCCTTTCGGACCCGAGCGGCGCAGGGGCTGCATCAGCCGATCCGGGTGATGGACCCGATCCGCATAGCGCCCGACTTTCGCGCAGAGCACGCCCGCTGTGTAAGCATTGTCCGAGGCCCCCCGAAACCGCCCGACGCGGTTATCGGGCAGAATCTCCACCTCCAGCGCGCAGGTCGCCGGGCAATCATGCGGGCAGGCCGAGGATTTAAAGAGGGAAGCGGGCTTGGCGGCGGTATCGAGCGGCATTATCGGGTCCACGGCGGCAAAGGCAGAACACCCCGCTAGCTGACCAGAAGGTCAACCCTAGGTAAAGCGCGAAAGCGCACCCTGCCTGTTAAAGAGGCACTAAAGCCCCGGTTCCTGCCGCCCCTGAATCGACGGCGCGCCCGCCAGAAACGGATTCGGGCCGCGCGGGCGGGCGAAGGTGGCTTGCCAGCCGACCCAGCCAAAAATCCCGAAAATCCCCGGCACGGTCAGCCACGGCCAGAAAGAGAGAATCCCCGGCTCCTCAGCGGTGCGCACCACGGGCGGCGGGGTGGTGATCGTGCGCGTAACCGTCACGTCCTCCTGCGGCACGGCCATCGGGTTTGCCGGGCTGCGCTGCGACACGGGCGGACGATTGCTGATGCCCGGGGGGAGAATTTGCGCGCTTGCTTGCGGCGCTGCGGGCAAAGGGGGGGCCACCCGGGACGGCGTGCCGCCAGTCACGGACGGGGCCGAAATCGCCCCGCCACTCCGCTGCCCATAGCCGGTAATCACCTGCTGCGAGCCGCCGAGCGCTTGGCCGGACACCGAGGCTTGCGGCGCGGCGGCCACTTTCGGCGGCGGGGCGGCCGCCGCCGCCGCCGCCTGCTGTTGGCGCTTCTGAGCGCTTTCGAGACTGAGCGGATTGCTGAATTTGGTATCGCGCATCTGCCGAAGCGCGTTCAAGGTCGCGCCATCGAGCTTACCCGTGACCGGAAGTTTCGCCTCGGCTTGGAACTTTTGCAGCCCCTCCACCGTCTGCGGCGTCATCTCCCCGGTCGGGCGGCGGGCGAAATGGCCCGTGAGCATCAGAATCTTCTGCGCCTCCTCCACCTCATCCTTGCTTTGCGCCTGGGCGGGCAGCGGCAGAACGAGCGGGAGCAGCAGCAGAGCAGCCGCAGCAATCGGGGCGAGGGAGGAGGTCATGGGCTTCGACATAGGGTCTTTATCGGTGAAAATTGTATGACAACGCAAGAGGGTGCAGCAGGAGGCTAACCCGACAAAATGTCAGAAGCAGGGCAAGCCTAGCGGCGCAGCAGGGAAGCGGGTAGGCTTGGAGCACATAGGTTCCGCAATCGGGGATAATCGGCGTATGTCTCGATCCGTTCAATCGGCTGAGCCCGATTTGAAGCATAAAATTGGCAGCGTTTTACAGGCCATATACCTCAGTCTTTTTGTGGCGACTTTCGGGAGCACGCTGCTTTCCATCCTATCACCCGAGATTTTTACCGGCCTCAAAGCCCCCATTGAACAAGGTCTTCGTAAAATATTTCCATCTGTTGACCCGAACAAATGGGGATACGTCGTTTTTGCAGTCATGTTCATATTGGTCGCAGTGCAAACGACCCTCTTTCCCACGCGCAAGCAGACGGAGGCAACCGATGCACGTAAGGCGCTGAGAGCCGCCCTTGATGAATTGGAGCGCGCCGGGCTCGGCAAAAGCGAGGCTGCCAAAGATCTAGAACGGAAATTGCGCGCATTGGATCCGCATTAGCCGCACCCTCAGTCGTTCAGATCTAGGTGATTCTCGACTTCGCCATAAGGTCTCGATCCGTGAAAACTATCGGGCGACGCGATTGGTGTAGGATCGTACAACTATATAAGTTAGGATAGCTCAAGAACCATAGTTGAGAGCTAGGTGATGTTGAATCAAGAAGAACCTGAAAAAACCAGAGCAGAGTATATAATTGGTAAAATACTATTATATTTTAGTTTGTCTGGCATGGTTTCCGCATTTGGATTAAGTTTATTTTTTCAAATAAACGAAGAACCCTACATCACCCACTCAAAAAATATCGTAAAATTATTCCATAAAGTCCTGCCATGGACAACAATTGACAATCTATCATTCTCTTTATTTTTTATTTTTTTACTATTAATTTTTTTCCAACAATTCTATCTACCGACCCGCGAGCAAGATAAAATTTCAAGAACAGAGAAAAGATTGAAACGCTCTCTAAAACAATTGGAAAAAGAAGGGCTCGGCGATGGATTTCATGCGAAAGAAATCCGCCGCCAACTGGATGAATTATCCCTTAACAGCGGTTAACCCCCCGCCATTACCTCTAAATAGCGCTTCACCGTCGGCCCTAACCCATGAACCAGCGTGTCGGCGATAATCGCGTGGCCGATGGAAACCTCGTCCGGCTTTAAGCGCGCCAGACACGCGGGCAGATTGACCGTGTCGAGATCGTGCCCGGCGTGAACGCGCAAGCCCAGCGACCGGGCGTAATCGGCGGCGCGGCCCAAGTCTTCCAGCAGCGCATCGCCCGCCGGAGTGCCGAAAGCCTGGGCGAAAGCGCCGGTGTAAAATTCCACCGCATCGGCCCCGGCGCGCGCGGCATAGGCGACCGAGGTTTCCGTTGCATCACAGAAGACCGACACGCGCAGCTTGCCGTTGAAGAAGCGCACGGCGGCGGCCAAGCCATCGTGATCGTCATACGCGCGCCAGCCGCGCGACGAGGTGACTTCCCCCGGCATGACGGGAACGACGGTGAATTGATGCGCCCCAACCTCATAGGCGCAGCGCATCAGTTCAGGGCGCAAATCGCCCTCGACATTAAGTTCCACGGCACCGCTGGCCACCTCCGGCAGACCGGCGAAGGCGATCACATCCTCAAGCGTGGCGTGGCGTACGTCGGCGCGCGGGTGCAGGGTGAGCCCTTGCGCTCCTGCGGCGATACAGGCGCGAGCAGCGTCGAGCGGATCGGGACTATTGCCACCGCGCGAGTTCCGCAGCAGGCACACTTTATTCAGATTGACGCTCAACCGGGTCATCGCCGCATTCCTTCTTCTGAACGACAGCGCAAGAACCGGGCTGCCCGCTGATCGGGCGCATGATGGGATCAGCGCGCCCGAGAACCAAGAGGATGTTAAGCATGACTGACGTGCTGGAAGCCGCACCGCCGCACCTCGCGACCGAGGGGGTCGCCCGCCTCGGCGTGCTGCTGAGCCCCGAGGAGTGCCGGGCTTTGCAGGCGCTGTATGATGACCCCGCGCATTTTCGCAGCCGTATAGTGATGGCGCGGCACGGGTTCGGCCAGGGGGAGTATCAATATTTCGCCTATCCCTTGCCCGGCCCGGTGCAGGCGCTGCGGGAACGGCTTTATGAAATTCTCGCGCCCCTCGCCAACCGATGGGCGGAAGCCCTAGGGCAAGCCCGGCGCTTTCCGCCCAGTCTCGCCGCCTTCACCGCCGAGTGCCACGCGGCGGGGCAGAGGCGGCCAACGCCGCTGCTGCTGCACTACCGGGCGGGGGACTATAATTGCCTGCACCAAGATCTTTATGGGGAGCAAGTTTTCCCGATCCAAGTGGTGATAGCTCTCTCCGATCCTGCGGACTATGACGGCGGGGCGTTCGTGCTCGTCGAACAGCGCCCGCGCCGCCAGTCGCGCGCCGAGGCACTTACGCTCCGGCAGGGGGAGGCGATTGCCTTTGCCGTGCGCGAGCGCCCCGTCCAGGGCACGCGCGGTGTCTATCGAGTTCAGATGAAACACGGGGTTAGCACGGTGACGCGCGGCGCGCGCATGACCCTGGGGTTAATCTTCCACGACGCTCTTTAGGGAAAACTGCGCCGCGACCCAGGCCGGAATATCGCGGATATCGGCCAAGCGCACATAGCGCGGATGCCCCAGCGGCTCCGGCGCTTGCTCGTGCGCCCAGGTGAGATGATAGGGGATATGGACGCCCCAGCCGCCGATCTCCAAAATCGGAATCACGTCCGAGCGCAAGGAGTTGCCGACCATCACAAACTGCTCGGGCGGAATGCCGTGGCGGGCCAGCAGGCGGGAATAGGTGCCCGTATCCTTTTCACTGACAATTTCCACCGCCGTGAATAGATCGGCCAAGCCCGAGCGCGCCACCTTATCTTCCTGATGGAACAGATCGCCCTTGGTAATCAGCATCAGCGGAAACTGGCCCGCCACCTGCTCCAGCACCTCGGCGACGCCGTCCAGCAGCGTGACCGGATGGGCCATCATCTCCTTGCCCAAATCGAGCAAGGATTGCAGCACAAGCGCCGGAACCGCGCCTTCTGTTACCTCAATCGCCGTTTCGATCATCGAGAGCGTATAGCCCTTCACCCCATAGCCGAAGACGCCGAGATTGCGGCGTTCGGTTTGGATCAGGCGCTCGCGCAGCGCCGCCGGATCGGTATAGGGCGCGAGCAACTGGGTAAACGCCTCTTCGGTCAGCGCAAAGAAGCTTTCATTGTGCCACAGGGTATCGTCGGCATCGAAGGTCAGAACCGGAAGATCGCGCATCATCAGAAGAAGGTCTTCGCCAGATCGAGAGTGGAGCGGTGGTTGATATCGTCGAAATGCACCGAAAGCCACGCATCGGCACTCTTGCGCCCGATCTCGAACAAATGCTCGAGAAAGGCGGGTTCGGATGAAAGTTTACTGGAGGCCCCCAACGCAGCCAATTCCTGTTCGGCTTCGATCATATGCATATTGAGTTGCTTATATTGTTCGGGCGACAAATGACCGCCATCAATCAGCCGGGAAACGAAGTGAATGGCGCGCATCTCGCGCATCAGGGAGGAGTTGAAGCTGATCTCCCCCACTCGGTCGAGAATATCGCGCCCCGTCGTCGGCACCTCCTCCCGGTACATCGGATTGATCTGTACCAGCAGCACGTCCGAACTATCGCAATTGTAAATCAGCGGGAAAATGGCGGGGTTGCCCATATAGCCGCCATCCCAATAGGCCTCGCCCTGCACCTGCACCGCCTGAAACATAAAGGGCAGGCACGCCGAGGCCATCAGCACATCGGCGGTCAACTCGTGCTTTTCAAAAACGCGCACCTTGCCGCTGCGCACATTGGTTGCGCAGATATAAAGCTTGATGCCGCCCACGGTCCGCAACCGGTCGAAATCCACCGTGGCTTTAATCAGATCTTCCAGCGGGTTCTTATTCAGCGGGTTCCACTGGTAGGGCGAAAACAGCCGCGTCATCAGATCGAACCAGAAGAAGCCAAGGGAATCATCAACGCGCCAACTGTTCTGCATCGCCCGCCACGGCGAGCGCTGAAGCGGGCTGTAGCGGCCCGATTCACCCACCTTGGTCCAGAAACGCCGCAAAGCGCTGCGGGCACCGTCGCGCCCGTCTTCGGCGAAACCATCGGCCAGCACCGTGGCGTTCATCGCGCCTGCGGATGTGCCGACAATACCTTCGATTTCCAGCCGCTCGTCTTCGAGCAACCGATCGCAAACGCCCCAGGTGAAGGCTCCGTGAGAACCCCCGCCTTGAAGTGCCAGATTGATAATTTTATGGGCTGCCATAGAATGCAGTTTACTCGAGCAACGGTGCCGAGCAACCCCTTCCCGACGCACCGCCGCCTTTCGATCAGTTTTCGGGCAATTGGGTGCAAGCGTCTGGAAAAAGCTAGCTTGCAAGCTTATCTTCAATCAACAGGTGAGGAAAATAGGACCGCCAACGTGCAAAAAATAAGCAAGCGCCTTTGGGATATTGGGCGGATGGCTTGGGACCGCCTCATCCTAACAGGTGCTCCGCCAACGCCTGAAAACTATGCCCTGTGGTATCATGCCACCGGTGGAACAGTGACGGGTTTGCCCGAAGCGATGGCTGAACTCGCCTCGGCTGGCATGCTGAGCCAGACGGCGGCGCTCGAACAGATGCAGACGCGGTTCTTCCCAGACGGCATAAAGCCCACCCCTGCCGCGCTCGAAACGCCGCCCGAGGCGATGCCCGAGGCAAAACCTCTCGAAACGCGCCCCTCCAATCTGTCGCTGGTTTATCGCGCTTCCGAGGATGCGGGCGATATTATGGATGCTGCGGCAGAAGTTCTCTCGCAGGCCGGTCGCGCCCATTCCGACTATGCCGAAACCCTGGCAGGGCTTCAGCCGACACGCATCGACACCCCCTCAAGCCTGAAAACGGCCATTCGCCTGCTGACCGAAGAGACCGATAAGGTTATTGGCGAAAACACGGCCCTGCGGGCACAGTTGGAGGGGCTTTCGGGCCGGATGCGGGCCCTGCGCGAAGAGTTAACCGCCACCCAGTCCGAACTTGGGCGCACGCAAGCTAATCTCTCGGAAGCGCGAATCGCCGCCGATACCGATGCGCTCACCCATCTGCCCAACCGCCGCCGCTTCGAGCAGGATCTGGGCGCGCTTATCCGCAGCGCCGACGGAAAATTCTGCCTCGTGCTGGCCGATATCGATTTCTTCAAGAATTTCAACGATCAGCACGGCCATGTTATGGGAGACCAAGTGCTGCGCCTCGTCGCCCAGGGCCTCGCCCGCCGGGTTGAAAAACTGGGGCGCGCCTACCGTTTCGGCGGGGAAGAGTTTGCCCTCCTGCTGCGCGACATGACCTTGCCGAAAGTATTCGATCTCTGCGAAGCCATTCGCCGCGATGTCGCCACGCGGGAAGTCGTCAACCGCAGCACATCGCAGCCGCTCGGGCGGATTACGCTCTCGGCGGGCGTAACGGTATCCCACGCGGGCGAAACCGCTGATCTGATCATCGACCGCGCGGATCGCGCTTTGTATGCCGCTAAAAACCAGGGCCGCAACCGCGTGATTGCCGACCCTCCTCTCCCCGGTCAAGAGAGTGCCGTGCTCAAAACGCCAGTGTGAAATTTGGCATCGTTTCATGCGCTCGTAAGACGCTGTTCACCATATCCCCACTATCATTGTAAACTTCAGGGGTAAGCGTTGGGGGTAAAGGTCCGATGAGTGAGCAGGCTGGGCGGCAGACAATTGCCTTTCTATCGAACCAGACGTTAACCCCCGTTCAAAAAAAATTGGCCGATCGGCTAGAGGCGCAGGGGTATCGCTGCGTTTGGCTGGTGCCGGGGCAACGGTGGGACCGCTGGTTGGCGGCCCAGGGCGTCCCCGAGACCCATCGCCTCGCCTTATACCCCCTCACGAAAAGCTCCAAAAAACTCTCCCTTGCCTCAGCCAAACGCATCGCCGGGCAGTGGGAGCAGGAAAATCGGCCTACGATTGCCGCCCTTATTCGCATGGACCGGCTCATGCGCGACCAGCCCGCCGACCGGGCATGGCAGATTCTCGCCGCCTACGGGCAGGCCATTGAGGGCTTCTTAAAAGATCAAAATGTCGTCGCGTGCTTCGGCGAGCAAACCTGGGCGTGGGAAATGCTGACCGCCCTTATCGCCCGCCAACAGGGGCGCGGCTGTTATTTCTACAGCACGGTGCGTATCCCGTCCGAACGCTGGGGCCTGTTCGAGCCCATCACCCATCGGCTGGTACAGTGGCGTGTTGCCAGCGCGGCGGATACCGAATGGGCTAATGCTTTTCTGCCGGAATGGCGGGCACGCCCCGTCAAACCCTTTTATGCCGCAAGTCACCCCTCGGCGTTAACTTTCCGGCGGTATTGGTGGGACGAGCTTCGTCGCCGCTTCGGCCCCACCTCCGACGCGCGGACCGATATTACCGTCCGCCCGCCGCTTGCCGCCCTGAAGGACCGGCTGAGGCTGGCCTGGAATGCCGCGCGGTTGCGCCTAGTCCCGCCGTTCGAAGCGGCACCGGTGCAGGGGCGCTTCGTGTTGTTCTGCCTGCATCACGCCCCCGAAGCCTCCATCGATGTCTTCGGCGCGCCCCATTCCGATCAGGCGCACCTGCTTCGGCGGCTGTCACGGCTGCTACCCGCAACCCACGAGCTTTGGGTGAAGGAGCATCCCGACTGGCTTGGCGACCGCTCCCCCGCTTGGCTGCGTGAGATCGCCGCCCTGCCGAACGTCCGGTTAATCGCCCCTAGCGAGAGCACCTTTAAGCTGCTCCAGCGCGCCGATCTCGTGGTGACGATTACCGGGACGGTCGGCTATGAGGCCGCCCTTATGGGCCGCCCAACTGTGGCGCTGGCCGCGCTGTTTTTCGATCCGCTCATGCGCGTCTCGGCGGCGGATTTTCCCGATCCCCTACTCTGGCCGATGACCAGACTGTTAACGCCGCCAACGGAAGCCGCGCAGCAACGGCACGACGCGGAATGCCGGGACTTTCTTGCCCGCCTACACGCCAATAGCTTCGAAGGCTTCCCCGATCGCCTCGCGCGGCAGACGCAGGAAGGCCGCGAAAACCCTGATGAAATCGAGTCTATTGCTTTGGGATTATTGGCATTTCTACGGGAAGCTCACCCGCCCGCTCCACCGTCGGCCCCGTAAGCCGTCATACGGGTACTGCATGCGGATGCACCTGCGATATGCGAGTCTTGCGGAGCTTCTATTCTTTTTTGAATGAGAGTTTTGTCGAAACCATAAAGAATTTTAACTAACTGTTAGCAAGATGCCGTTAAGGTGGGTTAATCAAAGAGAGCGAGCTGGCAGAAGGCCGCTTGCCACAGTGTTAAAACCGGTTCCGTTCCGGATGGAGTTGAAAAATGGTCGCAGTCACGCCAAGCCTTGGATCGGTCGATAAATATATCGGTGCTGCCGAAGCCGCAATCCGCAAGGGGTTGGGGACCGCGCCCACGACGACCGCACCGGCTAACTCTGCTGCCGCGACGAACACACAGGCCCAAGCGCTTGCTATCACCGATACGATTGCCTTGGCTGATCGCGCCGACTCGCTGATCGCGGTTTATGGTGTCGACGGTCGGTTCAAGACGACGGTCCAGGGTCTGAAAGACAATACCAGCGCGAAAGTGCTGGGCGCGATTGGCGCTGGGCAAGCTTCTTACACGCAAGCCGCCCCGACGACGACGCTGCAAACGCGCACGCTGGAAAACGGCACGACGCGCAATACCGAAGTTACCATTGCCGCCCGCACGGTGGAGCAGACCGCTGCCAAGAATAACAATGGTCTCGGCGTTCAGCGCAGCTTCACCGAAACCGTGATCCGTGAAAGCGGCGGTAATCTGAAAGCCGGTCAAGCCTATGCCGATACCGTGCGCCAGGAAAAAACCACGGCAACCACGGTCGCTAATGCGGCCAAGGGTACGCTGACGCAGACGTTCGACATTCAGGCCGTCGTCACGAGCTCCGCCGATGGTAATACGGTTTATGAAAACCGCAATCGAGTGATCGTTTATAGCCTGGCAAAAGACGGCAGCTACCAGAAGTCGCTGAAGGAAGTTCTGACGTCGCTCACGAAAGATGCCACTGGCGCCGTGATCGCTTCGAACCAAACGCTGACGACCGAAACCTCGCTGCTGAATGCGCAAACCGGCACGCTGAAAGTCAGCCGCGTCGATGAGGGCGTGACGGCGAACAACATTAACGGTCAAACCCTGGTTCTCGCCCGCCGTACCGCAACGACGATCACGACGACCGATAAGAGCGGCGGCACGGCCCCCACTGTTGGTACGGTAACGATCAGCGAAACGGCGCAAGCATCCTCAGTGCTCAGCAAAAACGATGGTACGACGGACACAAGCTCCACCTCGCAGCGCACGTCGAGCTTCAAAAGCACGGGGACGGTCGTAACGAGCGCGAGCACGACGGTCGCGGCACAAGCCTCGTGGCTCAAGGCCGATGGGTCAATCGGTGGCGGCTCCACGGAGCGCACTGCGAGCTTCACCCTGGCGCAAGCCGCGAGCGAGCAGGTCCTCAACAGATCGAATGCAACCGTTGCCGTTACGAATGTCGGCGTGCGGGCCAATGGTATTATCGATGTGCAGGCCTATAATGTCGGCGTGAAAACCTCGACCTCCTCCAAGGGTAAACTATCGGCGCCGGTCTTCTCGACCGTCGGCACGACGGTTCAGGGCCAAATCGCTGCGGGCACGCAGAACGCCGCCTCCACCGGCACAAAAGGCCCAAGCTATCTGCTGGCAAACGGCGTGCTAACCATCCAAGCCGCAACCGAGCGAACCACGGGTCCGAAGGTAACGTTGGATTTGGTGAACCGGAAGCTGCAAGCCACGGGCAGAATCACCACGGCGGGCGCTTCGGCCGATGGGATTGCCGGTATGCTGCAAGCTTACAACAACAAGGGCACGACGCCCTTGGCTGTCAGCCGCGATAAGGATGATGTTCTGACCGCCGTTGAAAAGAACCCGACGAACGTAAAAACGGCCCAGACGGCTATTCAAGCCTACCAGAGTAATTTTGCGCTAGGCACGGCGACCAAGGGCGTGCGCGCCTTCACCCCGGTCTCAGACTTGGTTAAGCTGGCTTAAGTCTACTCCCCTCCCAAGGGTGTGGTGAACCCGTTCGCTTCCCGGAGCGAGCGGGTTTCTTTTTGTCTCGGGTGGGACCTTCTCCTCCCCGGCCCGACTGAGTAGAGTGGGCGCATGCGCATCCTTCATGTCGCCAAGTTTTACCCGCCCGCGTTCGGGGGCATGGAAACCGTCGTGGCCAGCATGGCCGAAGGGGTTGCCGCGCTCGGGCACGAGGTTGTCGTTCTCGCCCATGCCGCGGATGGCGACACGCGGCCCCTGCACCCGGCCCCCGGTGTGACCGTGTTGCGCGCGCCCTATCGCTTCGCGCTCGGCACGCTCGCCTTCTCGCCTACTTATGCGCGGCTCTATCGGGAATGGCGGGGTTGGGCGGATGTAGTGCATGTTCACACGCCCTTCCCAATTGCCGACTTACTGATTGCGCTCTGGCCGCCGAAAGCCCCGATTGTCGTGACGTGGCATAGCGATATTGTCCGCCAGAAGTTGCTGAAATATGCGGTCGCCCCCTTGGCCCATGCGCTGTGCCAACGGGCGGCAGCAATCCATTGTTCGGCAGAGTTCATTCGGCGGGATTCAACCTTTCTGCCGCCCTATCGCGACAAAATTCGCGTTATCCCTTTCGGGCGTGCGGTCGAGAGCTTTACTGCGGCGGCGGCTGACGCGGCGGCGAAAGCCGAAACAAGCGCAGCGCGCGGCGGGCGCTTCGCCCTCGCGGTCGGGCGGCTGGTTTATTATAAGGGCTTCGATGTGCTGATCCGGGCCGCCGCCGATCTGCCCGATCTGCGCCTTGCCATTATTGGCGACGGGCCGATGCAGGCGGAACTGCAACGCCTGATCGATACGCTGAACTTGCAGGAGCGGGTAACGCTCCTCGGCGGCGTTAATGCGGAGGTGCTGGCGGCCCATTACGCCGCGGCTGATCTGTTTGTTCTACCCTCCACCCACCGGTCAGAAACCTTCGCTCTCGTCCAGGTCGAAGCCATGGCAGCGGGGCTTCCGGTGATCAATACAAGCCTGCCAACGGGCGTTCCCGAGGTGAGCCTTGACGGCGTCACCGGGCTAACCGTTCCGCCCGGCGACCAAGCTGCCCTTACCACGGCGCTAAAGCGCCTTTGGAGCGATGCCGAGTTATGCGCCCGCTTTGGGGCCGCAGGCCGGGCGCGGGCACTGAGCGTTTACAGCCAGTCGGCCGCCGCCGAACGTTTCATTGGGCTTTACGAAAGCCTGCGGTAAGCCGTCGCCCGCTGCCATCCATTCGGTGAATAAGCACCCCCATCGCCAGTAGCGCCGTAATCACGTAGAGCCCTTGCGAGGCAACGATGAAGCTGGTGATCGGCATGAGAAACAGCACGATCGACATATAACCCGTCAGCGGAAACCACGCCGTCGGATGCCGGAACGTCGCCCGCCACAACAGCGAAAGCACGAAGCCAAAAATCATCATAAATACGGGGCCACCCCAGTGATAATCGATGAACAGGGGCACGAAGAACGTCGCATAGACGCCGACGCGAATATCGAGATTATTGATCGTCTCATTGACCGAGCTATCGCCGACGACCATGCCGAAGAACTTATAAATATGGAAAAAATTAAAGGCTCCCCACAGGGGCTTTTCAGGGAGACGATCAAAAATATAAAGATACTCAAAACCAGAATGGCAGTAATATTGCGTAAAATGAACGATCAAGCTGATAATCGATGTCATAATCCCCTTGTTTTCAACCAAATAGGATAAAGCGAAATCATTGGGCGGCACGGTAAACGCATACCCTGAATTTTGACTTGATGTATAAAAATCCTGCCCCATCGATTCGACACGAATTTCGAACATTAGAAAAAATAAGTTCAAAATCAAAATGCCCGCCGCTGCTACGACCAAGCGATTGCGCAGCCACTTGAGATCATCGACCAGGATCGAGCGGGTAACGAGAATGAACCCCAAGCTGACTGCCATTTGCGAGCGCGTGCCGGAAATGATCGACTCGAATGATGGGTAGAGGAAAATCAGCGTCGCCAAAGCCCCAAGCCACCAGCGCCGCTCGGTTTTCGGCAGGCAATAATAGAAGAAGATCATCCCAAAGCAGATCGGGTAGATCACCGCGCTGGCCGCCGACAGGGGGGAGGCGCTGGTCGCCTCCAACTGCGCCCGGACCGAGGCAAAATCTTCGCCCAACGGCACCCCACGCAAAATAAACCGGTCCGTCATCCGCATCGCGACGCCAAGGCCGGACAAGCCTAAGGCCACCAGAAACAAAGGTTTCGGCAGCGGCGCGGCCCAAAGGTCGCGCGCGGCGGGCTTCTGCGGGAAGAGGGTGTGAAAGAGTATCGCCCCAACCGCAAGACCAAGATAGCAGGCCAGTGCGTAGGCGACCGCCAAAGTCGACGGGTCCGCCACTGTGGACCGGAGCGGCGCAACAAGGGCGAGGATCAAATAGGTCACGAGACCAAGAAAGGCCGTTCGCACGGGCTCTAACCGCCGTAGATAGGCCCCCGACAGATGAATCGGGGCAACTGGTTTCTCTAAACTCATCGCCCCCTCCCGCGCGACGTTAACGATTAGGCAAGACTCCCGGTCGATACTCCCCGGAGCCCTTGCGTATCACATCCCTCACAAACCACAAAGAATCACGCTTGGTCAATTGGTTATGGAACTATTCTATAAAATCGGTTAAACGTATGCGGAACTGTCTGACAGTGGATATGCGCCCATGATCGCCCACCTGCACCCGATTGCCCGAAACATCCGCTTGGCCAGCTTGGCCGGAGCTTTGGTTGCCTGCGCGCTCCCGGCAGCCGGGCAATATCAGCGCCCGATTCTGCCACAGAACAATCCGGCTATCGAACCGAACGACCGCACCGGCGAGGATCAACCGGGTGTCATGACGCGGCCCTATCCCGAGTTCGACCCTCCAGGGATTGCCGTTGGTAGCTTTATCCTGTCGCCGCGCCTTGTGACCGATCTTGGCTATTCGGATAATATCTATGCACGCCCGAATAATACCAAAGCCAGCGCCATCGGTGCCATCGCGCCGGAAGCGAAACTGCGCTCCAATTGGTCGCGCCATTTGCTGGAAGCCTCGGCCCACGGCGAAGCCAAGCGCTATGCGTCGCAAAAAACCGAGAATATCGAGAACTATGGGTTCACGCTCGGCGGGGCGCTCACGCTCACCAGCGACAGCGAGGTTACGGCGGGGGTTCGACGGGAGCGGCAGCATGACCTGCGCGGCGATCCCGATAGCCTAAGCCGGGCGACCGACCCGATGCCGCTTGACCTTACAACGGGGGACATCGGCTTTCGCCAAGCCTTCGGGCGTTTCAGCGTTAAGCTCGACGGCGGCTTACGGGACTATCAGTATCAATCAATGACCGGCGGTAATGGTCGCCTGATCGACGGTAACGACCGCAGCTTTATGACGGCAGGCGGGCGCGGGCGCTTGAATTATGAGGTGAGCCCCGATCTCATTCTGTTCGGCGAGGGCGGCTGGCAAGCCCGGCGGTACGATCGGGCGGCGGGCAATGGGCTGAAAAATCGCGATTCGACCGGGCCGGAAGCGGGGGCTGGGGTGAATTTTGCCCTCAGCGCCCTCTGGTCTGGCGAAATCGCCGTGGGCTATGCCCAGCGCGATATTGAGGATGAGAGTTTCGGTAGCGTGTCGGCCATGACCGCGCGCGGCCAAATTCTGTGGAACATGACGCGGGCCACATCCTTGCGGGCACAAGCTTTACGCGGAATCGGCGAAGCGGCGGTTGGCCCGTCCATTGCCTATGTCTCGACCACCTATTGGCTGGGGATCGAGCATCAGCTTCAGTCGGATTTCCTGCTGGGCGCGAATATCTCAACCCGCAATGTCGATTACGCCAAAAGCCGGGACGAGACCGATATTCTCTCCGTCGGCGCGCGCGCGACCTGGTTTATCAACCGGAACTTCCGCGCCCAGGCGGAATATAGTTTTAGCCACCGCGACGGCACAATTGCCGAGTCGAACTTTGACCGCACTATCGGTATGCTGCGCTTTGTTTCGAGCTTCTAGGCCAGGATGATCTAAGATATCTGCATGATCAACCGGCGCCACTGCCTTTTGCTGCTCTCAACCGCGCTCGCCTTTGGCGGGATCGGGGGCGCACGCGCGCAAGGGGCGGAAGCGGGCATCGGCGAGTATCGCCTGGGGCCGGGCGACCGGGTGCGGATTCAAGTCTTCAACGAAGCCGATCTATCGGGCGATTACGATATCGATGGCACGGGCCTGATTTCCCTGCCGCTGATCGGGCAAATGTCGGCGGGCGGCTTGCGCGTGGCCGAGCTGGAAGCCTCCATTGTCAAATCCTTAGGCAATGGCTTTCTGAAGAACCCGCGCGTTACCGTTGTCGTGCTCACCTATCGGCCCTTCTACATCTACGGCGAAGTACGCCAGCCGGGCGGCTTTCCCTATGTTAACGGCATGCGCATGGTTAATGCCGTCGTGCTGGCCGGGGGCTATACGCCGCGCGCGCGCCAGGGCCGTTTGTTGATTACGCGGCTGGTAAACGGGCAGAAAACCGAACTGGAGGGCGACGATGATACGCCCGTTCTGCCCGGCGATATCATTCGCGTCCCCGAGCGATTCTTTTAGGACGGCGGGGATATGACCCAGATTCAACCCGCCGCCCCCGCGCCGCCCCCGGTTGCGCTGCCCCTGCCGCCGCCGCAGGACGAAAACGAACTGCTCAACCTCGGCCGCTTGCTGGGGATGATCCGGCGACGCTTGCCGATCATGGCCGCCGTTTTCGGCATTATCACGGTCAGTACGCTTCTGTGGGTGATGGCACAGCCGAACGGGTATACGGCGGAAGCCTCGCTGGCGCTCGATACGCGCCGGGTGAATGTTCAGGAAATTCCCAACTTCATTACCGGCGTCACGCTCGATTTCCCCATCGTCCGCACGGAAGTTCAGGTTTTGCAATCCTGGCCGCTGGCGGCGCGGGTCGTCCAGTCGCTCAATATGGGCGAGCATCCCGAATATGGCGGGCGGCGGGCGGGCACGCTCGCGCGGTTGACGAAGTCACTGAGGCTTCCGGAGAGAATCCAGGCGCTCTTCGCCCCCAAAAGTCGGGCACCGCTGAGCATGGACGAGCTGGTTAGCCGGTTTAGCAGTAGCCTTTCGGTCGTGACCGACGGGCGCTCTTACGTTATCCGCGTGCAGTTTCGCTCGTCCGATCCGGCCTTAGCCTCGGCTGCGGCCAACCAACTGGTTGCCCTTTATCTTTCCGGTCAGGAGGAAGAGCGGGTTCAGACGGTCAAGCGGATTAACGGGTGGTTGAATGAGCGAGCCGAAGAGCTGCGCACGCAAGTCCGCCGGTCCGAGCTTGCGGTTCAGCAGTTCCGCCAACAGAATAATCTTGCCGAACTCAAAGGCAATTCGGTCTCCCAGCAGCAAATTAGCGATCTTTCCAATCAGCTGATCCTCGCCTCCGCCGAACGCGCCGAAAAGGAAGCCCGCCTGCGGCAGATTCAGCAAAGCCGGGGAAGCGGGGGTGCCATGAGCATTGGCGAAGTGATGAACTCGCCGCTTATTGCCCGCCTGCGCGAGCAAGAAACCCAAGTGATCCGCCGCGAAGCCGAGTTGACGGACCGGTACGGCGAGAAGCACCCAACCATGATCGCCGTGCGCGCCGAGCGCGAGGATTTGCGCGGCAAGATCGATGCGGAAATTGCCAAAATCGCCCAGGCCATCAGTGCAGAAGCCGATATCGCCCGCGCCCGCGAAGCCTCCCTGCGCGGCAATCTCGATGGCTTGCGCCGTCAGGCCGCGCAAGCCAATCCCGCCGAAGTGCGCTTGCGCGAGTTGGAGCGCGACGTAGACGCGAACCGCGCCGTGCTAGACGCGTTCCTAACGCGCATTCAGGAAGGCGCGACCCAGGAAAATTTCGTTAATCCCTTCGCCCGCGTCGTCTCGCCCGCGCAAGTGCCAAAATCGCCCGATCAGCCGCGCGCGGGCCTGATTCTGATGATTTCGGCGGTGATCGGCGCGGCCTTGGCGTTTATTCTCGCCGTCGTGATCGATACTTTCGACCGGACCGCCCGATCCACCGAGCAACTGGAACGGGAAATCGGTATCTCCTGCCTCGGCCTCGTGCCGCGCACGGGCCGCCTTGGCAGCCGCGCCGATATGGTCTTGAGCCAGCGCGGCGGGCTGTTCGCCGAAGCCATCCGGTCGATCCGCGCCGCGCTCAAGGTTTCTTCCTTGGGGACCCCGCCGAAAGTTATTCTGTTTACCTCCGCCGTTGCGGGCGAGGGCAAAAGCCTGCTGGCCCTCAGCGTCGCCCGGTCCGCCGCGCTCGACGGCAGCCGCGTGCTGTTGATCGACTGCGATTTCCGCACCCCGATGGTTGCCCGAGCGCTGAAGGTGCCCGCCACCAATGGATTGGATCAGCTTTTAATGCATGGTAACGCCAACGGCTCGCCGATCCGCACCGACGATGCCAGCGGCCTGCACTATATCCCCACCGAAGCCGCGCCCCATAAGGCGCAAGAGCTTCTCGGCGGGCGGCTCTTTGCCGGGCTGCTCAAGGAAGTGCGCCGCCATTACGATCTGATTATTCTCGATAGCCCGCCGGTCGCGATGGTTTCCGATACTTTACTGATCGCCCAGCAGGCCGATGCGACGCTGGTTGTGGCCCAATGGCGGAAAACCAAAATCCATATGTTGAGCCGCGCGGTTCGCCGCCTCGCCCAAGGCCATGGCCGCGCCGCCGCCCTGGTGTTGAACCGGATCGATCCGGGGCTGTTCGATCGCTATACGCGCGGTCGTCGCCTCTCACTCGATTAGCCCATGTCGCGCCTTAGCCAAGCCAGAACCGCCGTTTTATTCTTAGCCTCCTATGGCAGCGCGCGCGGGTTGGCCTTTCTAGGCCCCCTGTTGCTGCCCAGGCTCCTCGCCCCGGATACTTACGGCGGGGTGGAACTCGCCCTGTCCCTTGCCGCGCTGCTGGGGAGTGCGGTTGGCCTGGGCGTTCCGCAAGCCGCCCCGCGCTTGAAGTTGATCCTTGGGCATGCGGGCGTCATGGAGGTGCTGGCCCTAGCCTTTCTGCTCTCGGCCCTCCCGCTAGCCCTTGCCAGCGTCTTGAGCGCCTGGCAGGGCCTGCCTTGGGTTGTGACGCTCACCTGCGGGCTCGGCGTTCTCTACGGTGCCCAATATGGCTTGAGTTTTTGGGCACGGGTCGAGGGGCGCAAATTTCTCTCGACCTGGGTTGATAACGGCACGCTCGTGGTGCTCGGCGGGAGCGCTGCGGTGCTAACGCTCGTGGCGGTCTCGCCCAGCCCGCGCCAAATCATCGAGAGTGTTTGGGCGCTCGCGCTGCCTTTAGGTGCTCTCGGCGTCGGCGTTCTTCTGGTGCTGCGCCCGCAGGGGCTGCTGGGGCAGTGGCGCACCGCCTTGAAAGAAGGGCTGCCGCTGCTGGCAACGGGGCTGGTTCTTGCCGCTTTTGCCGCCGCCCCGCGCCTGTTGGCCGGACGGTTCTTGCCGCTCGCCGATGTTGGCGCTTTGGCCTTCGCCGCCCGCCTCTGCTTGCTGTTGCTGGTGGTGCATCAATTGCTGATGACCTGGCATTTTCGCAATCTCTACACGTGGCCCGCCGCGCGCTGCGATAAAATCTTCGCCGGATTGTTGAGCGGGCTTGCGGCCATGGGATGCCTCGTCGTGCTCGCCTGGCCCTGGGTTGCGCCGATCCTCGCGCCGGATCAGCCCCCCCTGGGGCGCCTGACCGTGGCGCTGGTCGCCGGGCAGACCATTCTATGGATTGCCCTTGCGCTCTTTGAAGCGATGATTGGCCGGCAGGGGCTCGGGCGGCACGCGGCCCCGATTCTCGCGGCGGTCGGTCTTTTGGCCTGGGGCGGGATTGAAGCCGGGTTACTCGCGGTCCCCGCCTCCCCAGGCTTGATCGCGCTCGCAAGCTGTGGCCTGCTGGCGATGGGGGTGGGAACGCAATGGCTGCTGTTGTGGCGCTCCGGTTTGGTGTTGCCGCGCGCGGGGCTCGCCCTTGCCGCCGCCGCCGTACCGCCGCTGGTGGCGCTTCTGCCGGGCCTGTAAGAGTGAAAGCGACGAGCCTATGCGCCGAGTGTTAACCGCCCTGATCTGCCTGCTGCTGCCCGCGCGCGTTAAACCGCCCCTGCTGCGACTGCTGGGCCACCGGGTAGCCAATTCTGCCCGAATCGCGCCGTCGCTCGTCTGGGTCAACCGCTTGGCCTTGGGGCCGAAAAGCCGCATTGGCCCTGGGAATCTGATTTCGGTCCGGCGCGTGCTGCTGCGCGAGCGCGCCTATATTGGGTATGGCAATCTCATTCTGGGGCCGCTGTGTTTGGCTTTCGCGCCGATTGGGGCTATCGGGAACCGCAATGTCGTCCTGCGCACCCGCGCGCCCAGCCTCGCCCTCGGCCCGGTCCTGTGGCTCGGCGAAGGCTCGAAGATCACCGCCGGGCACCATATCGACCTCACGCGGACGATCCGCTTCGGCGCTTGGTCAACGCTCGCGGGCAAGGGCTCGCAAATTTGGACCCATGGCTACGTGCATCTCAGCCAAGGATCAGGCCGGTCGCGCGTCGATGGGCGGGTTTGGATCGGTGACAATGTCTATATCGGCGCGGGGTCGGTGGTTGGGCCGGGCGTGACTATTGTGGATGGGGTGAGTATCGGCTCGCTCTCCAGTGTTGCCGCCGATCTGCTCGAACCCGGCCTCTGGGTGAGCCAAAAGCTGCGCCACATTGCGCTTACGCCCGAAGAGCGCATTGACAGGTTGCCGATCATCTCGCCGCCCGAGGAGCGGGAACAGGTGCGCTGGAAGGGCCCGCATCGCCCGGATAGGGCGTAACTTAAAACGTTCCGGATAGGGCGTAACGAATAGCGTCCCGGATAGGGCGTGACTTAAAACATCCCGGATAGGGCTTAGCCCTTCAAATAAAACCGATTGATGAAGGGATCGAGCCCCTGCGGCAGCGGCGCGACGGGCTTGGGTGGCGCGTAAGGCAAGCCCATCAAACAATAGGTGACTTGGAAAATCAGCCGGGGCCGGTCTAAAGGCGGCAGGCCCCGATGCAGGCCATAGGTGTTTTCGAGAAAACAACTGCCCGCCGGGCCGGTGAAATGCTTCTCATCGCCCAGTTCCGCCGCTTCCTGTTCGGTGTAGCGGCGAATATCGAGGTGCGAGGCGCGGTCGTGGGAGCCCGGCACATAAATGTGCGGACCACAGCGCTCATCCACATCGGTGAGATAGAGGAAAAATTTATAGAAGGCCCAATCGTCCACATCGCGGTGAAACTGCTCGGCGTGTTCCGGGGTGCCATCGCCGGGCAATGACCACCAAGCGGCGAGATAACCAATACTCGGCTTGCACCCCAGCAGCGCTTCCACGCTGGCCAGCAGCAGCGGATGATTGGCAAGCGCCACCGCATGGGGCGCCGCCACCACGGTTTCCGCATCGAAGAACGCTACATGGGTTTCAGGCCGGGCTTCGGTGAGCGGTAAAAACTGCCCGAAGGTGGGCCGGTACGGGTCGCGCGCCATCTGCTCAGAGAAATACGCCCGCATCTCGGCGATTTGCTGCGGCTCCACAAGGCCGGTGAGCATATGATAGCCCTGGCGGTTCATATCATCGACCAAGGTCTGCGTCAGCGCGGCCTCATTGCTGCCGGGCTTAACCTCGGAGCGCGGGCGCCGACCCGCCAGCCAACGCGCTACTTTCGCGCGGCGCTGCGGGTGCAGAACCCGGCGCTGTGCCTCGAAACCCCAGTAGTAGGGCGACGCCATCAACCGGGAGCGGCGCAGGATTTTTTCGACAAGCTGGCTCATAATCGCCTCATGCAGGATCGATAGCGCGCGGGCCGGGTTTGCTGCGCATAGGTTGGCCGGTGACGATGGTGAAGGGGGGAACGTCGCGCGTTACCACCGCCCCAGCCCCAATTACCGCTTGCCGCCCAATCGTAACGCCCCCCAGGATCATCGCCCGCGCCCCAACCCAAACGCCCTCTTCCAGAACAATCGGCTTGGTTGTGTGGCGATAGGGGGGAGGTTGGCTGAAATCAAGCCCAGCGGTTTCAAGAACGGCCCCTTTTGACAGGCGAACGTGATCGCCCAGGGTGATGCCGCCGACCGCGCCAAGCGTGCAGCCAGGGCCGACGATAACGCGCTGCCCCCAGCTAATCCGCGCTGGGCATTTTACCTCGGCGCTCCAGTGGAGCACACAGTCGCGCGGGGCGTTTGGGGCAAGCGCGGCAAAGCGCGCGCGGCTCGCCAACCGGCCCAATCCTGCCATTAGCCCTAGCACAAGGCGGGTAAAAGCACGGCTCGGGGCACTATACAGAAGCGCGAAGAATAACGCGCGACGAGAAAATCCCACCGAAGGGTGCCCCTTTTACACGGTCCGCAGTTTAGCGAAAAAAACCGGCGAACTCGACAGAACCAGCAGCCAAGCCACTGCAGCTACCAACCATAAAACAGTGAGGCCCGGCATCAGCACGCTCAAGACCGATGGGATCAGCGTTGCACTGGCATACAGCGCACCCGCCCACCGATGGCTGACGTGATCCCACAGCACATGGTGCAGATGGTCACGCCCGCCCCGAAACGGGCTCTGCCCGCGGCCAAGCCGTACGGCCAACACCCGGCCCGCATCGAACACCGGCACGATGAACCAAAGCAGCAATTGGTCGATAGAAACCGCCCCAGCATTATGCGCATGCAAGCCAAGCACGCCAATCGTGCAGGCCACCAGATAAGCCCCACTATCGCCCGCAAAGACCAGCCCGCGCAGATTGGCGATCAAGAACGCCCCGCAGCAGAGCATAGCAACACAATAAGAGGCGAGCGGCAAAGCGTCGGCGGTTACTTGGAGCAGCGTTAACCAGAGCATCGCATAGCCTGCAAGAATACCATTACGCCCGTCGATCAGGTTCACCGCGAAAACGAAGGAAACCAGCACCAGAGCGGCAGCGATAAAGGCAAAGGCCGGGACAATGCCAACGCTCATATCCCAAGAAAAGTTAAGAGCCTGTGGAACGAGTGTCGAGTCGAGCCAGAAAGCGGCCATGGTTGCTAATGTCGAGAGCACCAATCGCAGCCGAGCATCAATATCGGACCGGTCGTCCACAAGACCGATAATGTAATGGCACGCCACCAATACTACACCAACCTTAACGGGAAACGACATACCTGCATCGAGGGAATGCAAAAATACGCACGCCAATCCGGCAACAGCAAGCGCCGTTCCGCCCATCTTGGGGGTGGGGCGCGCATGAAACTTGCGCACATTATTGGGGATATCGAGAACACCGAGGCGCAGGCCGAGCGGGCGAGAAAGCCACAAAATCAGCACTGTAAGACTCAAAGCTACCGCCGATTGGATGAGTACCATCGTCATGAGCCGCTCCTGTTTCCTACGTCGGTGTTTTTTGCCCTGCGGTGAAGGTAGGCTGTTAGGTCTAAAATTTCTCTTAATATGGAAACAAATTATCGTGAAAACCCTTGTTATCCGTGCAATGCGGTGTAGCAAAAAAACAGCCCGAGGTCACGTGACAAGCCGGGCTCAGATCGATTCAAAACAAACAAACTTGCCACGGCGCATTAATAAAAAATTATTTTATTAATAGACAGTTAAGGTTTGAGCGGCGATAAAGCTTCCTATGCAGCAGCCCTCTCTTTCAGAAATTGCCGAAGGTCTTCGCCACGAGCCCGAAATGATCGCCCACCTTATACAGGACTGGGTTCTGCACCGGGATGGGCTGGTCCTTGTCGTTAATAAACCTGGCGGATTGCCGGTGCATTCGGTCGCTGGCGGCAAGAGCTTGCACCTCAGCCAATTGCTTTTTGCATGGCAATATGGGCTGAAGCAGCCGCCGCTGTTGGCGCACCGACTGGATCGGGATACCTCCGGGTGCCTCATTCTCGCCCGCCACCGCCAAGCGATGATCCGCATGACGGACCTTTTTGCCAGCCGTCAGGTGGAGAAATGCTATTGGGCGGTGCTGGATGGGGTTCCCGACGCCGAGAGCGGTACGATCACGGCCCCGCTGGTCGATATGAAGCGGCCGGGCGGCGTTACCGTTCGGCTCGCCCGGCCTGACGATGGCGACGACGCGCTGGACGCGGTAACGGATTGGCGCGTTCTTGCGGTGCAAGACCGCCGGGCATGGGTCGAATTCCACCCGCGCACGGGGCGCAGTCATCAGTTGCGCGTTCACGCCGCCTCGGTGCTGGGGTGTCCGATTGTGGGCGACCGCCTCTATGGCCGCCACGAGGCCGCCGGCTTGCATCTCCATGCGCGCAGCGTGCGCTTTGCGCCACGCGCCAATAAGCCGCCGCTGGAGGTCAAGGCCCCCGTGCCCGATGGGTTGGCCGAGGTTCTCGCGCGCTTCCCCTATATGCCGTCGCCCGACTGATCCTCATCCGGGTCGAGGTCTTCGTCGCGCGGCAGTTCGATACAGGGGGTGAAATCCAATGTGATGGCCGTGCCGGTGCCAACGCGCGTTTCGATAGCGATGGTGACGCCATGGGCATCGAGCAATTCTTTGGTAATCGCAAGACCGAGCCCCGTACCGCGCTCCCCCGCCGATCGATAAGCGTCGCGGTCGTCGAAAGTCGCAAAAGGCCGGAACAGATCGCCCAAACGCTCAGCCGGAATCCCCGGCCCCATATCGCGAATAGTCAGAAGATAGCGATGTTCGTCGCTAATCCGCGCTTTCAATTCCACAATCTGCCCCGCTTGGGACGCCTTGATGGCATTCGAGAGGAAATTGCAGATCGATTGAGCAAGGCGCGTGCGGTCGCCGATCACAAGCGGCCAATCCTCACCACCGCGATACAGCACGGAAACCCCCTGCCGCCGCGCTAAACCAGAACTGATCCGGACCGTTTCGTCCAAGAGTTCCAGCATTGGGATGGGATGCCGATGCAGAATGATTTCGGCATTCTCAATGCGGGCAATATCTAAAATATCGTTGATAATGGCCAACAAATGCGCGGCGCTTTGGTGAATATCGCCCGCATAGCTGGAAACGCGCCGGGGGTCGGTCACATATTGGTCTCGGATAACCTCCGAAAACCCCATGATGGCATTCAGGGGGGTGCGCAGTTCGTGGCTCATGGTGGCCAGAAAGGTGCTTTTCGCCCGATCCGCCCGAACCGCCCGGGCGCGTTCGGCCTCTAGGCTCAACTCGCGCGCTTTCAGCGGGCTGATATCCCGATGGCAGAGCACACGCCATGCCCCCTTCTGCGCCAGAATGGTTTGCATATAGCGCCCGTCGCCCGAGGCATAGTCAGCACTCCAAACGCCGGGCGGCGTGATCGAAATCGCCTCAGCTTGCCAGGGTGCAAGCGCGATAAATGCCTGAAAGGCCATCCCTTGACTGGGTGCCCGGTCCAACAAAGCCGCCATTGCCGAATTCCAAAGGACCAGCCGCCCCTTTTCATCGAACAAAGCCACCGCATCGGTTACAGAGGCAACCGCCAACCATTCTTCCCGCAAGCGCGCTAAATGGCGCGAAAGCCGCGTTTGCGACCCCTGGGCAACAATCGCCTGCCGATAGGTGCCATTAACCCGCTGGATCGAGAGAATGAGCGCAATCCAATAAACACCCACCAAAAAGGACAGCGCCCAGTAGCTTCCCCCCTGCCAAGCAAATAAGAATATCCACGGAACAAGCCCACCCGTCGCAAAAGCAATCCCTACGCGCGGCAAGGCGGCCAGCGTAGTGGCCGCCCCCGAAACCAAGGTCGCAACCACAAGCGCAACAACAAATTGATCTTGGGGCAGCACATCAATCGTGAGCAGGCAAACACTGCCCCACAGAATTCCCGAAAAACCAGCACCCCAAACCGCCCGCCGGGCTATTCGATCAAACCGCGCCCGCGTGAGATGGGAACGGTTATCCTTGCGCCGCGACCAGCGCAGCAGATGCCAAATGCTGCCCGTTAGGTGAAGAAAAAGCCAAATGAGGAGCGCACCCCATTTCCAACCACTCAGCGCCCCGACAAAAAACAATTGGCCCGCAATCACTGAAGCCGCCACCGCTGTGACTAGGCTATTGATTGGCGTTTGGCGAATGAGCAACCGCAAAACTTCGGCGTGATAGCGATTGCTCCCCGGATTAGCCCTAGTCATGGCACGCCTTCGTCACCTTTCCTCACTCGTCGGGGAGAAACTGCGCCCGGTACGGCACGCATAGGATCTGCGCATCCGGCAGGTTAAACTTTAGCATAATTTGAAATATATCGATCTAGATAGTGACGGCAGTCTTCACAGATGGTTTTGCCGAGAAACAAATTCACCTCAGGCTTCTTCCCCCCGCAGTGATCCGCATCCTGCCGTCAATCGTACGACTTTTAGTTTCATCGTCGCGAAAGCTCTCTCCAATGGAAGATCTCATCCGGCTGCGCCGAAAGTCGGCGCTGTTTATGGTCGTTTTCATCGCGGCTCATATTCCCGCCGTCGCCTTGCTCACCTGGTTGCGCGGTGGAAGCCTGATCGTGCCGGTTCTCGTAAGCCTAGGACTAAGTGCCCTTCCACTCTTCGCGTGGCTGGCCAATAAGATCGCTCTTTCGACGCGCCTCACCATCGCTGCCGCCCTTATCGGTCAAGTCTCGCTGCTGGTCTATGGATTGGCGGGCCACCCGTGGCAGGCCGATATGCATATGTATTATTTCGCCGCGATTGCCATGCTGGCCGCCTTTTGCGATGGGCGCGTGGTGCTGACCGGGGCGACGGTGACGGCGGTGCATCATCTGGTCCTGAATTTTGTCTTCCCGGCAGCGGTTTTCTCCGGCGGATCAGATTTTGCGCGCGTAGTCCTGCATGCTGTGCTGGTTGTCATGGAAACGGGAGCGTTGATTTGGCTATGCCTGATGCTGGGGAAAGCCTTGGTTCTATCCTCAAGCACGCTCAAAACACTGGAAGAGAAAACCGAAGCTGAAGCCGCGCAGGCGGAGCGTTTGCGCCAATCTGAAGACGCGCAGGAAACGAAATTGCGCACCCAGCGCCTGCACCTCGCCGAACAATTCGAAACGCGCGTCGGCCAGGTCATGCGCCGTCTCGCCGAGTCTGTTACCGTTATGCAGAAATCGGCCCACCTATTGGCCACCTCTGTCAACCAAGTGGCCGACGCATCCCAGGATGTGACCCACAGTTCCCATATCGCCAACGATGGGGCCATTGCCGCGGCTTCTGCAACGCAGGAGTTGCATCACTCTATTCACGAAATCGGCAGTAAAATCGACGCGACGGCAAACGCCGCCCAACGTGCCGTTCTTTCCGCCGAACAGACCGGCGAGCGCGTGCAGCATCTCGCTGATGCCGCCGACCGCATCGGGCAGGTCATTCGTCTCATTCAAGATATTGCCGAGCAGACCAATCTGCTGGCGCTGAACGCCACCATCGAGGCGGCGCGCGCCGGGGATGCAGGGAAAGGCTTTGCCGTGGTGGCCGCCGAAGTCAAACAACTCGCCACGCAAACCGCGCGCGCGACGGAAGATATTCAGACGCAGGTAACGGCGATTCAGAGCGAAACCGAGCAGGCGGTGGACGCAATCTTCAAAATCGGTGCGGCCATTACCGATATCAACGGGCTGGCCGGATCGGTCGCCGCCGCCGTGCACCAGCAAGATACTGTCACCGCCGATCTTGCCGGGCGGGTGGCGACGGTTGCACAGGAAATGGCGACGGCCGTTGGTGCGATTGGGGCAATTTCCGGCGACACCCGCGCCGCGCGGCAGGTAGCCGATACCTTCCTGGGCGTCGCTCGGACGCTGACTGAGCAGACTGATCAGTTGCGCGGCGATGTGGATAGCTTCCTAACCGATGTCCGCAGCGATGCCAAAGCCGCCTAACGCGCCGCGCTCGGGCGGGGGGCGGCGCTGGTTGGGCCGCCTCAGTGTGCTCGTTAGCGGAATACTACCCCTGCTGGCGCTCGCCGCCGCGCTCCACCCGGAGCCCGGAACCCAAACGCCGGTGGCGGCGGTTTTTCCGCTGACCTATTCCGTCGAAGACACTTTGCAGGCCCTCAGCCTTACCGGCGCACGGCTTGTCGCGCCGGGCGGCATCGGGGCCGTGTTTATCGTGCAGAGCAACGATCCGGACTTGAGCGACCGTCTTTATAAGGCCGGGGCGTGGTTTCTATTGAACAGTACCGCCGCCGCTTGGTGCCAAGCCGCGCCCGGTTAAGCCGCGTGGCTGCTGGCCGATTGGGCCGTGAGAATGAGATAGAGGGCTTCGGCGGTTTCGGCCCCGCGCAGCTTATCGCAGATGCCTTTATCGCGCAGCAGACGCGAGACGCGCGCAAGGGCTTTCAAATGATCGGCACCGGCCGCTTCCGGCGCGAGCAGCAGAAAAATCAAATCGACCGGCTGTTCGTCAATCGCCTCGAAATCGACCGGCTTGTCGAGTTTGGCAAAGAGGCCGCGCAATTTCGGTAAATGCCCAAGCTTGCCGTGGGGAATGGCAATCCCGGCCCCGACACCCGTAGTGCCTAAGCGTTCGCGCTCCAGCAAGACTTCGAAAATGTCGCGTTCGCCCGCGCCATCGGGCCCCATCAGGTCTGCCGCACGCTTTGCCAGTTCCTGCAACGCCTGCTTCTTGGTTGCTGCCCGCAGATTGACGATTACCGCGTCTGGGGAGATGAGGTCTGCAATATCCATCGGTTCCTGCTCTGACAATTTCCGGCGCCCCTGCCGTCCCCCTCAAGAAAGGCAGGAAGGGCGCGATGGATCGCGCCCTTCCCCTTTTCTCTCAAGCGCTACCGCATAAGATCGCCGGAGGGGCAATCATTGCGCGGCGGACAGTACGCCCTTTGCATCGACGCGCCCGCTGGGGTTAACAGTCTGGCTGTTGCCCTGGGGATCGATCCAGCCGATATGACCGTCGGCACGGCGATAAATCACGTTCAACCCGCCATGGGTTGCGTGGCGGAACATGAGCACGGGCAGGTCGCCAAGGTCAAGCCGCATCACCGCATCGGGCACGGCCAGGGTTTCGATGGCTACTTGCAATTCCGCAACAATCATCGGCTGATTGCTGAGCGGCGTGCTCTCTTCCTCGGCCTCCGGGGCAAGAACGTAAGCGGCGGCAGATTCAGCATCCTGCGGCGGAACACCCCGGTGGTGATCTTCCTTCAGGCGGCGCTTATAGCGGCGAATGCGCTTTTCGGCGTGCTCAATTGCCTCATCGGCCGCCCGATGGGCGTCGGTCGCGCTGGCTTTCGCTTGAACCGTAAGATTTCGGGCAACGTGGACGGTGATATCCACCCGGATCAAATGCGCATCGGGGGATAACACCACCGTGGCATCAAGCGGACGGGCGAAATACTTATTCACCGCTTCGGTTAGGTTCGTGGTGATATGGGTGCGCAGCGCATCGCCCACATCCATTTGTTTGCCTTTAACAGTAACCTGCATGGCAACCTACCCATTTTTCTGTGAAAGACTAGGCTATGCGGCGGGTTCGGGCAAAAGAGAACAATGGTCCCCTAATTTTTCACTCAGTTGACACCGATCTTTATCGGTTCAGACTCGAGTTAACCCCCTAAACCGTCGCAGATATGCAACAGTGTTGCCGGTTCTAACTCTTGTCGGCGCTTCTCCCTATTTGTGTTGAAGATAGCGTTACAGAGTTTTTTAGATTCCGAAAGCCTTTTCGCGTCGTCGCTGCACAGAAGAGGAAATTCGCATGGCCTCCCGATATTTTGCCACCGTCCGGCGGGCAATATCGACGCCATCCGCCCTTAAAATATCCACAATCTTATCGTCCGACAGCACTTCGGTCGGCTTTTCGGCGTCGATCAGCGCCTTGATGCGGTAGCGCACCGCTTCCGCCGAATGGGCCGCCGAGCCGTCCGCCGATTGAATGGCCGAGGTGAAGAAATATTTCAGCTCCAGCATGCCGCGCGGGGTTGCGATATATTTTGCCGTCGTTACCCGGCTCACGGTGCTTTCGTGCAGCCCTACCCCTTCGGCGATATCGCGCAGAATGAGCGGCCGCAAATGGGTGATGCCATAGCGAAAGAAGCCATCCTGCTGGCGCACGATCTCGCTCGCCACTTTTAGAATTGTGGTCGCGCGCTGATGCAGGGCTTTCACCAGCCAATTGGCGGTTTGGAACTGCTCGGAAATGTAATCTTTGTCCGTCTTGCTCAACGGCTGGCGGCGCACGCGGCTATGGTAGCGGTTATTCACCAACACGCGCGGCAGGGTTTCCGGGTTGAGTTCCAGAATCCACGTCTCATCGGGGAGCGCGTGCATCAGAATATCGGGCGTTACCGGGTCCACGTCGCTCCGCTCGAAAGCAAGGCCCGGTTTGGGATTGAGCGCGCGGATCTCGCCGATCATCTCGCTCATATCGGCGGCATCGACGCCGCAAATCCGCTGCAAGGTGGCGACATCGCGGTGCGCCAGCAACGGCAGATGATCCAGCAGCGCTTGCATCGCCGGATCGAGCCGATTGCGCTCGGCCAGTTGCAGCGCCAAACATTCGCCTAAGGTGCGCGCGCCGACCCCCGTGGGATCGAAGCGCTGCACTTGCTTCAGAACCGCCTCGATCCGCGCTTCGTCACAGCCAAATTGGTCGGCGAACCCGAGCAGCGGTTCGGACAAATAGCCCGCGTCGTCAATCGCCTCGACCAAAGCGGCGGCGATCATCCGGTCGGTGCTGTGGGTGAAGGTGAGCCCGACCTGTTCCATCAGGTGCTGGCGCAGGGTGGGCCGCTCGGTGAGCGTTTCCTCTAGCCCGCGCATATCCTCATCGAAATCGCCCCGGCTGCTGCCGCCCGACCCGCCGCTGCCGCCATTCATGCTGAGGCCAGCTTCGACCATCCCCAAATCGGTGCCATCGGTTTCGGTCACGCGGCCAGGGCTGCTGTCGGAATCGGCCCAGGAGGTATCGAGCGGCGATTCAGCATCCGGCAGCGGCAGTTCCGAGCGCAAAGCCTCCACCGCATCGCGCGGCACCTCCACCACGGGCACCGGCTCTGACGCAACCTCCTCGCGCTCCAGCAGCGGATTGCGCTCCAACTCGGCATCAACGAAAGCCGATAGCTCCATGTTCGACAGTTGCAGCAGCTTAATCGCCTGCTGCAACTGCGGCGTCATCACCAGAGATTGCGATTGCCGTAAGTCGAGACGGGGAGCCAGAACCATGAAGTAGCAGCGCCCTTTAGAGACTGAAACGGTCGCCGAGATAGACCCGGCGCACATCCTGATGGCTGACAATTTCGCGCGGCGTGCCGTGCATCAGCACGACGCCATCGTGCAGAATATAGGCGCGGTCGACGATATCGAGCGTTTCGCGGACGTTATGATCGGTGATCAAAACGCCAATGCCGCGATCTTTGAGATGCTTCACCAAATCGCGGATATCGCTTACCGCAATCGGATCGATCCCGGCCAAGGGCTCATCGAGCAACACGAAATCGGGCTGGGACGCCAGCGCGCGGGCGATTTCGGTGCGGCGACGCTCCCCGCCGGACAGAGCCAAGGCGGGTGTGCGGCGCAAATGATCGATGGAAAATTCCGCCAGCAGCGCATCCAGCATCGCTTCGCGCTTATCGCGGTCCGACTCCACAACCTCCAGCACGGCGCGGATATTCTGCTCCACGCTCATACCACGAAAAATCGAGGCTTCCTGGGGCAGATAGCCGATCCCCAGCCGCGCGCGGCGGTACATTGGCAGATTAGTAATATCGTGACCATCCAGCGTAATGCGGCCCGAATCGGCGCGGATGAGGCCCGTAATCATATAAAAGCAGGTCGTCTTCCCCGCGCCATTTGGCCCCAGCAGCCCCACCGCCTCGCCGCGCGACAATGACAGCGAAACATCGCGCACCACGGGGCGTTTCTTATAGCGTTTACCAAGACTATGGACCGTCAGCCCCGCCCCGCCGAGGGGAACCAGGCGCGGCGTTGCCGGCGTCTCGTCATTCTCCGGCGTGTTTGTTCCGCGCCCCGTTAAGCGCTGCCACCAGGAACCCGCCGATTGGCCCGTTTCAGTTTCTTGGCCCATTAGGGTCCCTTTCCAGCCGAATCGGCCCGATTGGCGGGGGCTTCCGTCGCATTGGGAACCAAAAGCCCCCGCACCGGCGCACCTTCGCGCCCGGCGGCGGTGCCGCGCAGAATGCGGCTGACCCCGGTTTTCAAATTCACTTCGGCATAATCGCCATTCAGTTGGTTTTTACCCTGCGTCACCTTCACCGTGCCGAGGAGGGTCGCGATTTGGCGATCCATATCATACACACCCTTTTCGGACGAGGCGGCTTCCTTGGGCGTGGCGATAGCAAGATTGCCAAACCCGTCGAGCTTGGAAATACGGTTGGCTTTGCCGCTGGCATCGGTCGCGAGATGGGCGGTCAGCACATCCGCGCTCACGCGCCGGTCGGCTTCCACCGCAACCGCATTGCCGCGCGCTACGGCCACTTTGCGCCCGTCCCAATATTCGAGACTGTCGCGCGCCGTAATCGTTTGGGTTTGCGTGGTCAGTTTCAGGCCCGTGCCGGTCAGCACCATCACTTGCCGCTCCAGATCATACACGCCCTTATCGCCCACAACGCGCTCGGTGGCGGTCACGATAATCACGTCTTTGTCGGCTTCGACTTTGGTGATCTGGGTTTGCCCGTCGGGGAGTTCCTTATAGTAGGCGCGCAAAGTTTGCGCCGTCAGCGTCACCCCGCCGCGCTGCACCCGCGCCCCGCCCGAGGCGATATAGAGTTTTTCATCGCGCCGCCACTCAATGCCCTTTTCAGCATCAATGGAAACGGGGCCGCCGCTGCTTGGGCCACTCAAGGGAAGCTGGGCGAGCGCAGGCCCCGCAAGCAGGAGCGCAAAGGCGACACTGCGCAGAATCGGAAACAGCGTCACGACGCGCCCCCGCCATCCCGCAACACCACCCGCGAGCGGCCGAGTAGAAAAATCTTTTGACCCTTATCGATAATCTCAAACCCGTCTTCGGCACTCAAATCACCACTTGGCCCCTGGCCGGTGATGGGGAGAATCCCGGCGACGCGCTTACGGGTTAGATCGACCTGCGATTGCTCAGTATGCATTTCATAACCACTGTCATGAAACAGCGTAACGGCCCCGCTCAGCGTCAGCAACCCATGCTCCTTATCGTAGCGGCCCTCATGGGCGGAAAGCTGCACCCAATCGCCTTTCGCGCCGGTCAAATCGGCTTTCGGCTGCGTCAGCAAAATCTGCGAATCCTGCGTCACCGCGCCAGGAATAGCGAGTTGGGTCGCCTCGGTCGCCGTTACCGTATAGGGGCGTTGTTGATCGTCGGTGCCAACGAAGCGCGGGTTGAGCATCCGCACCGTCGCCTCTTCCTCGCGCGTCACGGGCAGTTTCGAGAGCCGAAAGCGCTTTTCGTCGGGGAATAGGCTGGGCCAGGCCAGCAGCACCGCCAACAGCGTCAAGGCCGTCGCAGGCAGCATCAGCCGCGCCGCCGCCACCCAGCGGGAGCGCGATTGAACCTGCCGAACCGAAACGGCGGCGGCCATCAATGGACCCCCGCGCGCAAGCAATCGTGAATATGAATGAGCCCGACCGGCTTTTGGTTTTCGAGAACGAAGAGGCTGGTGATGGCCTTGCCGTTCAAAATCGCCACCGCTTCCGCCGCCAGCGCCTGCGGGCGAATGGTGACGGGGTTGCGCGTCATCAGATCAGCAACCGGGCGGTCGATATTGTCGATATGACGACGCAAATCGCCATCGGTGACGATCCCCAGCAAACGCCCCTCGGCATCAATCACGCCGGTGCAACCGAAGCGCTTGGAGGTCATTTCCAGAATCGCGGCGCGTAAACTGGTGTCAGGCCCCACCAAGGGCACGGCCTCGCCGCTATGCATCAAATCGGCCACGCGCTGCACTTTGCGCCCCAGCGCGCCGCCGGGATGGAAGGTTTTAAAGTCATGGGCCGAAAAATTCCGCCGCTCCAGCAGGGCCACGGCCAGCGCGTCGCCCAAAGCCAGCGCCAGCGTGGTGGAGGTCGTCGGCGCGAGACCATTTGGGCAGGCTTCCGCCGTGTTGGGGAGCGGCAACACCACATCGGCGGATTCGCCCAAGGTGCTGGCGTCCTGCCGGGTGATCGCCACCAGCGGAATCTGAAACCGGCGCGTATAGGCGAGAATATCTAAAAGCTCGTGGGTTTCGCCGGAATTAGACAGGGCGAGCACCACATCGTCGCGGGTGATCATGCCAAGGTCGCCATGGCTGGCTTCGCCCGGATGGACGAAAAACGCCGGTGCGCCCGTGGACGCCAAGGTCGCGGCAATCTTGCGCCCGATATGGCCGCTCTTGCCCATGCCCGTCACGATAATCCGGCCCGTGGCCCGCTCCAGGCAATCCACCGCCGCGACCAGCCGGTCGCCCAGAGTGCCCTCGAGCCCGGCGATCAAACTCCGCAGCCCCTCGGCCGCAAGCGCAAATACGCGCCGCGCGACCATTTGATCGGAAACCGAAAGGGGCGCATCAGAGGGCGCTGCAAGATCGACCGTTGAAAGTTTCGTCACGTTTTTTTCCGGCATAAAGCCTGTCAGTTGGAGCGCAAAGCCCCGGTTTTAAAGGCGTGGCCGTGCTTTTGCATGACACGGGGCCGACCGCTCGCCTGCACTATGCGCCGCCCCTGCCGGAAAGGTCAATTGCCCACAAAATCGCCAAAGGTCGCAGCCGGGATAAAAGGGGTAAATTTTTCTGTTTTACAATAAGAAATTTCTGTTAAACAGAAACTTTAACTCAGGAGGATGCGATGACTGCGATTGACGATAGCCTTGCGATTATGGCGCGGGTCGGGCGGCGCGCGCGGTGGGTGATTTTGGGATGCGTCGCCCTGCTGTTCGCCCTCGTGGCGCTGATCAGCTTCGAGCTGCCGATGTTTCTCCTCAATCACCCCCACATCGCCCCGCTAGTGCCCGGCACCCCCGCCGTACACGCCGCCCTGGCCGAGATGCCCGCATGGCGGCGCGGGGCATTGTTCGCGATTCTGCTGGTGAGCGCCGCCCCGTTCCTATGGGCTTTGGCGGAAGGAGCCGTATTGGCGCGCCTGATGGCGACGGGTGAGGGTTTCTCGCCCGCCCTGCCGCCGCGCCTTCATCGGATCGGTTGGGCGCTGGTGCTGACCCTCGTTAGCCGTCCGCTGGCCGGCATGGCGTTGACGGCGCTGATTACGGATTATCTGGCCGGGGTCGGCACGCCCAGCGTTCAACGCGCCACCACGCTCGCCTTTAGTTCCGACGACCTTGGCTTTGCGCTGATCGGCGTTGCTGTTATCGCGCTGGCCGCGATTGCCCGCCGCATCGTCGCCGTGGCCGAAGACGCGCGCGGCATCGTCTAACCCGTGGCGATTCGCGTTCATCTCGACCGGCTGATGGTGGAAAAAAAGCTGAAGTCGAAGGATCTCGCCGAAGCGCTCGGGATCACCGAGGCCAATTTTTCCCTGCTGAAAAATGGCCACGTGAAGGGCATCCGCTTCGGCACGCTCGATAAGCTGTGCACGCTGCTGAACTGCCAGCCGGGGGATTTGCTCTCGCAAATCCCCGACGATACTGACTAGCCCTGCCGCAGCAACGGCGCGGCTTTCTGCCCCAGCGCGATCCAGGTTCCGGCAAAGCCCAACACCAAGGTAATGCCGAGGCTCAGCAGCGTCACCCCCGCCACGGGGAGCAGCAGAAACACCCAGTCGGCGCGCATCAGAAACGTCACCACGCCCCAGCTCGCCAGCGTGCCGATGGCAATGGCGATAAAGGCGGTGGCAAGGCCCAGAACACCATATTCCAGCGCATAGGCCGCCAGCAAATCGCGCCGGGTTGCCCCCAACACTTTCAGCACGATGGCATCATAGACGCGGCGATGGTGCCCGGCGATTACCGCGCCCGCCAGCACGAGCGTTCCCACCACCAGCGTCAGCCCAGTCACCGCGCGCGCCGCGGCCCCAATCGCCGCAAGAATGCCGGTGACGGTTTCCAAGGTTTCGCGCACGCGCACGGCGGAGACGCTCGGGAAAGCATCGCCCACCTGGCGCAACATTGCCTCTTCCCCGGCGGGCGGGACGTGAATCGTCGCAAGATGTGTATGGGGGGCGGAATCGAGCAAGCCGGGGGAGAAAATCAGCACGAAATTGAGATTGAAACTCTCCCACTGAATCCGCCGCAGATTGGCGATTTTGGCCTCCAGATTGCGCCCGAGCACATTCACCGTCAGCGTATCGCCGATCTTAACGCCGAACCCTTCGGCGAGCCGCACATCGAGCGACACCAGCAGCGGCCCGCGATAATCGCTCGCCCACCACTCCCCCGCGACGATCTGGCTGCCTTCGGGCGGCGTTCCGGCATAGGTCAGCCCCCGGTCGCTATCGACGGCCCAAGAGACTTCTGGGTCGATCACGGCTTTTTCAACCGGCGTGCCGTTGAGGCCGGTAATCCGCCCGCGCAAGGAGGGCACCCGCTGCAATTCGGACGCGCCGGGAATGCTGAGCGCCAGCGCATCAAACTGGGCGGTTTGGGTGGAGGGAATATCGATGAAGAAAAACGCCGGGGCCTGATCGGGCAGGCGTTCCACCACCTGCCGATTGAGGTTCCCCTCGATCAAGGCGACCGTGACCAACACCGCAAGCCCAAGGCCGAGCGAGAGCACGACGCTGCCGGTCGGCGCGCCGGGCCGGTCGATATTGGCGAGCGCCAGGCGCAGTTTCGGGTTGCGTCCCCCCGCCCAGCGCGCCGAGGCCAGCCGCCGTGCGACAAACTTCAGCCCGTCCGCCGCGAGCCGGAACACACCGAAGCTCACCACCGCCCCGCCGACGAACCACGCGGCTAAAATCTGCTGCTGCGCGGTGAGAATCGCCAGCGCCGCGAGCAGAACCGCCGACAGCAGCATCGTGCCGATAATCGCTTTCCCCGGCGCTTGCCCGCGCGACGATCCGGCGTCGCGGAACAGGCTTGCCGCCGAAACCCGCTGCGCCCGGCCCAAAGGCCAAAGGCTGAACGTCAGCGCCGTCAGCAGGCCGAACACCGCCGCCAAAGCCAAGGGGGCCGGATACAGCCCCACCGCCAACGGCACCGGCAGAAACGCACCAATCGCCCCCGCCGCCAGCCAGGGCGCACCCGCGCCGATCATCAGCCCGACGAGCGTGCCGCCGCCCGCCATCACCGCAATCAGCATCAGATACAGCCGGAAAATGAAGCCGGACGAGGCCCCCACGGCCTTCAGCGTCGCAATCGTCACGCTCTTGCCGTCCAGATACGCGCGGACGGCATTGCCCACCCCAACACCGCCAACCAGCAACGCGGTGAGACCGACGAGGGTGAGGAACAGCGCCAACCGCTCGACGAAACGCTCCACCTGGGGCGAGGCTTGGGAAGGATCGCGCACGCGCCAGCCCTCGCCGGGGAATTTTTCCGTA